>JAEETC010000067.1 GCA_016286585.1 Prevotella sp.
CCTCAACCTCAGGCAGAGAGGTGAAGGTCACGTCGTCTACGATACCAATGGTGAAGTGGTTCTTGGGCTCGGGCATAGCGAGGTTGTTGAACACGCTGATGATCTGAGCGGGAGTGGTGTCATGAGAACCAAGACCGTAGCGGCCACCCACGATAACAGGACGATTCTCTACATCGAAGAAGGCATCCTTCACGTCGAGGTACAGAGGCTCACCGTTAGCACCGGGCTCCTTGGTACGGTCGAGAACGGCAATCTTCTTCACGCTCTTGGGAACAGCGGCCAGCAGGTGCTTCACGCTGAACGGACGATAGAGGTGAACAGAGATCATACCCACCTTCTGACCCTGAGCATTCAGGTAGTCGATGGCCTCGCGGGCTGCATCGGTAGCAGAACCCATCAGGATAATCATGCGGTCGGCATCCTCGGCTCCGTAGTAAGAGAAGAGGTGATACTCACGACCGGTAATCTTAGAGAGCTCGCCCAGATACTTCTCAACCACCTCGGGAACTGCATCGTAGTAGGGGTTGCAGGCCTCACGGTGTGTGAAGAAGGTCTCGGGGTTCTCAGCGGTACCACGGGTGATAGGACGCTCTGGGCTCATAGCACGATCGCGGAAACGCTTGATGTACTCTTCCTTCACGAGAGGACGGACATCCTCCTGATCTAGCAGCTCAATCTTGTGATACTCGTGAGAGGTGCGGAAACCGTCGAAGAAGTTCACGAAGGGAACGCAGGTCTCGAGAGAAGCCAGGTGAGCAGCGGCAGTCATATCCATCACCTCCTGTACAGAACCCTCGCAGAGCATAGCGAAACCAGTCTGACGGCAAGCCATCACGTCCTGGTGGTCACCGAAGATACACAGAGAGTGGCTGGCCAGCGTACGGGCAGAAACGTCGAACACGCAGGGAATCAGCTCACCGGCAATCTTGTACATGTTGGGGATCATCAGCAGCAGACCCTGAGAAGCAGTAAACGTAGTGGTGAGGGCACCAGCCTGCAGCGAACCGTGAACGGCACCGGCAGCACCTGCCTCAGACTGCATTTCCTGAACACTGACGGTCTGGCCCCAGAGGTTCTTGCGACCACGGGCAGCCCACTCGTCAACATGCTCCGCCATAGGCGAAGACGGGGTGATGGGGTAGATAGCAGCTACCTCCGAGAACATATAGCTCACGTGAGCCGCAGCCTCGTTACCATCACAGGTGATAAACTTCTTTTCTTTTGCCATTTTGATAAAGTATAAAATGAATTACTAACTAATGTATTTGTTTAATTATAACTGATAGTCGTTTTACCTTTTTACAATTCACTTTTCATTTCTCACTTCTCACTTCTCACTTCTAATACAGGAATCCTAACAGCCACAGTGGGATTTGATTGCCCATGCCTATTTCCGTATTGTAGCGGGCATAGATGACATCAGGCAGTTGACGCATCTTGCCTAGCGCTTTGGCATCTTGAATCTTGAACTTCAACTTCTCGTCGACGATGAAACTACAGTCGCGATTGCCCGTATTGACCTTATGATCTTTCCATAGGGAATTCACAAAGAATGTTTCCATCGCCTCCTGCTTGTCTACCTGAATAGGATAGATGGCATACATGAGGTTGGAGTTGTGGAGCAGAATCTTGGCCGGTTTCTTGGGGAAGTCCTGTCCGATGGGGTAGATGAGGTTCAGCAGGCGTGCATCGGTGAGGTACTTGATGTAGTTCATCACAGTGGCGCGACTGGTTTCGATGTCATGTGCGAGCTGGCTCACGTTGGGTGCTTTGGCAGGTCCCTCCTCGGCAATCTGGTAGAAGAGCTTCTTGATTTTCGTGAGGTATTTGAGTTCAATCTGCTTGATGAGCAGGATATCCACCTCTGTCATCATGTTCATCGTCTTCAGCAGGTTCTCGGAATAATTTCTGTGCTCCTGGAAGAAGGGATAGAACCCGTGGTGGATATAATCTTGGAAGTAGCGGTTGGGCGACACCTTGGGAAGTATCTGCTTGATGATCCGCTCATGGTCGTGAAGGATCTCATCGAGGGTATAGGGACGGAACGTGTTGTTCGTCAGCAGGTTGATGAACTCTCGGAAGGAGAAACCACGCAGGTTGTAGCTCTTCACGATGCCGTTCAACTCGGGGTTCTCATCCTTCAGTCGCATCACGCTGGAGCCCGTGAAGACAATCTTCAGGTTGGGGTAGAGGTCGTAACACTTCCTCAGTTCACTGCTCCAGTCTGGCTGCTTGAACACCTGGTCGATCAACAGCACCCTTCCGCCGCGCTTATAGAAGCTGCCGGCGAAGTCGGCTATACCCAAACCCTGAAAGTAGAAGTTGTTCATGTTGATATACAGGCACTGCTTGTCTAGTATATCGAAGTTTTCTTTAGCATATTGCAGCAGGAAGGTGGTCTTGCCGACACCCCGCGTACCCTTGATGCCGATCATGCGGTCATTCCAGTCAATCTCGTCCATCAGAGTCCGACGGACGGGAGCATTGACATGCTCAACGAGGTATCTGTGCGTCCTGAAAAAAGCCTCCATTTGCCTTGCTTTGTATAAAAACGTGTGCAAAGGTACACATTTTCCCGCAAATTGCAAAGTCTAAATAGCAAAATCTTCCTAAAATGATGAATTTTTATTGTTTTTGGTCAAATTTTGTAAGCAACATTTATCATATACCATCTTCCACGCTGAGGTATCAGTTTAGTGTTCATCCCGCTACGGTTGTAATTCGTGTTGAAGAGGTTTCGTACGTTCAGGCCCAGTGTCACCTTTCCAAGATTGTATTCCGCTCCTATGTTCAGGATCATGTGTGCGTCGATTTCTTTTTGGAATATCAGGTAGTTCAACCTCTCTTCTGCCATCTCCTTCCATTCTACAGCCTCTTCAAAGCGGTTGTCCATGTAGGCGTCTGTATACATTTTGAACAGTTGTTCGTAGTGTATCAGTTGCACCACATCCAGATTGTATGAAGTCTGCTTCCCTTCCAGTTCGATGTGTGAGAAAAGTTTCAGTCGGGGGGTAGCCCTCCAGCTTACTACGGCATGCGACATGAAGGAGGGAGTGTTGTTGTTGGCATCGATGTCTTTAATATACATGTTCGCTTCAAACGTCCGCGTCCACGTCAGGTTTAGGTTTGCAGTCAGCTTACGGTTCCGGTAGACAGCCATCAGCTCCACGCCCGCAGTCTTGTTTTCTCCCTCGTTCACATGTTTGATGACGTGCGTCGTGATCATATTGTTGGCGTGGTTGTAGAAGCCGTTTACCTCGAAGGAAAGTCCTTTCACCCATTCAATGCCTGCAAAGGTGAGCTGGAACGAATTCACCGATTCTGGCAGCAGTGTCGCATCCGAGTCGTCAGTTACAGTGTTCTCGCCTGTTAGTATGGGCAGCAACTCATTCGTCTTGCGATACAGATAGGGCGCGTCGACGAACGATTTTGAGAAACTCATCTTCAGGTTCCACTTCGGCTGCAGCAGGATCAATGCCACACGGGGCGACAATTCGTTCACCGTATAGTTGTCCGTACGCTTCTTATGGTCGTAGCGCAGACCAGCATTAAAAATTAGCGAGCGCCACTGGTGCTTCAACTGCACAAAGGTGTTATAGCTGTTCTCATGCCCCTTACCCCTGTCTGCTATCAGGTCGTTTTCGGCCAGTGCTTCATTGAAATTGTAGCCGAGGATATAGCGCACATCATCCAGTTCGAAGTGCGAGAATTCGGCGCCGAACGCCACGGATCCCTTATGCTGGTTGCTGTTGATGTAGCTGAAGTCGCCTTTCAGCTGTGCACCATACTCTTGTTCCTGCCCGTTGATGTATCTGTATAGTCCTGGGTTGTTGAAAATGTTTATGGGATTGTCTTCTGAAAACCCTAATGCCGAACCTAACTCTGGCATAGGAGAGTCCGACAGCACTTGATAATGCGTCAGGTCGCTATTGTCGTAAATCAGCGTTCCTTTCAGGTACAGTTCGCCGAATTGCCGACTATAACTGAGGTTAGCGTGGTGCGACTGCGTGGCGAAACTGGGTGAGTGACCGTTGAAAGTCTTGTATTTATCGTGGGCATACGAACGGCTCAGTGTGGTCATCGCGTAGGGTGCAATGATCTGCGAGAACTGAGTGTCATAGAGAAACTGCATGTTCTTCCATTTCAACTGTATGCCGAAGTCGTATGACGGTTTGTTCCCAATACGACCTATCGTGATGGTATTCTCAGGCATATCGTAGATGTCCTGTTCCATCTCTTCCTGCGATAGTTCCCTTTCCTCGCCGCTGGCCTTGTAGATACTGCCCCAGACAAGCAGGTCCAGGTCGAAGTAGCGCTTGCCGAAGATCATATCGCCCCGCAGTTGTCCATAGTTGCCGATGCCGCCCCTGATCATCACGCCATCCACGTCGGCACCTTGTTTGGTGATGAGGTTCACCACGCCAGTCAGGGCTACGCCGCCATAAATAGAGGAGGCTGGGCCACGCAGCACCTCTATCTGCTTGATCTTCTCCAGGCTGATACTGAAGTCGGGCGAAGCGATATTGGTGCAGTAACTGTTCAGCCGATGACCGTTGAGCATGATGAGGATTTTCTCCTGCCCGTTGCTGTAGATACCACGCATGGCGATGTTGATATCGTCATTGCAGTCCACGATATTCATGCCTGGAACGTAAGCTGCCAGCACCTCCTGGAGGTTGCGTGCCCCTGAGTTGTGAATCATTTCTTCCGTAATCAGTGTTGTGGGCACAGGTACCTCGTTTAGACTCTCAGCCTGGCTGGATGCCGTCGTGATCTTTGCCGTTAGTCCCGACCTCATTTCCGTTATCATTTCTGCAAAGCGTTGCGGGTCTTGCGCCGAGGACGTGTAGTAGGGGTCGTCGTTCAGTAGTTTCCGGGTCCACTCCCGCGCCTTTCCCGGCTCGTCGAGCGCCAACCAACAGAGAGCCATGAGACGGTATGCACTCTGCCGGATAGTCCCCTCAAAACTGCTCATGCCATTTCTGAGGGTGGTAATCGCCTGGTCCAACTGTCCGATATCATATTCGACTTCCGCCTGGTTATATATCTGGCGTGAGGTATTATCCTGACCGTAGGCCGTGGATACAGTCAGTGGCAGTGCTGATAATATATATAATATAAGGTGTAGCCTAAGTCTCATTTCCTGATAGGTATAGTGAATGTGAATATGGTTCCCTCTCCATAAGTGGAGTCGAAACTGATTTTGCCACCATGTTTTTCCTCTATGATTTCCTTAGTGATAGCCATTCCCAGTCCGGTTCCCAGTCCGATGGGCTTGGTCGTGAAGAAATTCTCATAGAGTCGCTGTTTAACTTCGTCGGTCATCCCTTCACCGTTGTCTGCTATCGTGATGACGATATGACTGTCGCGGATACCCACGCTGACGTTCACCTCGGGCTTGTATCCATCGGGGGCAGTCTGCGCTTTTTCCCATACGGCATAGCAGGCATTGTTCATCACGTTAAGTACGGCCCTGCTCAAGTCCTGGGGAATGACCGTCATCATCGGCATACCTTCTTCATATTGTTCATGGATGGAGATATTGAACTGCTTATTGTTTGCTCTCATAGCGTGAAAGGAGAGCCATACATACTCTTTGACGAGTTTGCAGATGTCTGTTGGGATGTACTCGTTCTCCTTGCCGCGTGAGACGAGTAGGATGCCACGGATGATGCTGATAGCCCGTTCGCCATGCTCAACAATCTTTTGCAGGTTCTCCTGAAGGTCTGTCATGATGTCTTCTACTTCCTCACAGGTGTCGTCGGTGAGTTTGTCTTTATTGTCTTCCACAATCTCTGTCAGGTCCTTGAGCAGCTTGTCAGACATCTTGCTGAAGTTGATAACAAAGTTCAGCGGGTTCTGAATCTCGTGTGCAATACCGGCACTGAGTTGTCCCAGTGAAGCCAGCTTCTCTTGCTTTTTCAGTTGCTCTTTGAGTTGTTCTATTTCCTTGTCCATAAAGCCTATGCTTTTATTGTGGGTAATGTGATGGTAAACTCGCTGTATTCGTTCTTTACAGATGCTACACTGATGTCACCGCCATGGTTCTGGATGATCTCACGACTGAGATAGAGTCCTACGCCAGAAGCCTCACCGGTGGTCTTAGTGGTGAAGAATGGGTCGAAGATTTTATTGAGGATTGTGTCTTCTATGCCAATGCCATTGTCGTGAATGGTCAACTGGATATTGTTGTCTGTAGTTCTGACTGCGACGCTCACTTCCGGCTGGTATTTCTCCCGTTGTGCTTTCTTCACAACGGCATATATGGCATTTGCCAGCAGGCTCATGATGGTCTTGCTCAGTTGTTCGGCATTGCCGTTAATGGACAATTCTTCTTCTGGCAGCTCAAAGGAAACCTTGATGCCGTCAGATGCAATCTCTTTGGCGTAGTATGTCTCAACCATCTTCTGATTTTGTCTGAGCAGTTTGGCTAAGTCCATCTTGACAAGCGTCACACTACGGTCCTTCAGCATCTCCTCCATCGCCTTTAGGGTGCGGGTGGTGTTTTGTCCATGTTCTCCTACCTTCTGTAGGTTACCCTTGAGCATGTCGAGCACATCCTTGGTGTCCTCGTAGTTCTCTTCGTCCATTTTCTCCTTTTCGTCCTCGATGTTTGCCTCTACATCTTTCAGCAGACCTTCCGACAACTTGGCGAAGTTATTGATATAATTCAAGGGATTCAGGATACGGTCGATAAGGCCTTGCGTCAGTTTACCCACGGTGGCCATCTTCTCCTGCCTGATGAGCTCGTGCTGGGCCTGGCCCAATTCGTCGAGGGCTTTTTCCAGACTTCTCGATTTCTCCTCAATCTCGTCTTTCTGCTGTACCACTTCGGCAGTACGCTCCTGCACCACCTTCTCCAGCATCATCTTGTCACGCTCCAGTCTCCTCAATCTCAGTTGGATGATGAGGTAGAACAACAGGCCTATTAATAACAGGTAGATGATCAGCATATACCACCGCATATAGAAAGGATAGGAAATCCTGAAACTGATGGCCGTAATATCCGACAGTCTTCCGAAAGCATCTTGTGCCTGTACTTTGAAGGTATATGAACCATATGGCAGATTGACGAATTCAGCATCGTGGTCTGTGTTCCAGGCACTCCATCCACCGTCATCCAGTTGATAGCGATAGAGGGTTGGAGCGAAGATAGGTTCATGGTCAAGTGAGAAAGTGAATGTTATATTACGGTATTCTGTTCCTATAATCGGCAATGCTTCAGGTGCTTTCCCGTATCCGCCCCAGAGGATGCTGTCGCTCCCTAGGATAATATTACGTACTAGCAGGCGAGGTGTAGTCTCTAAAGCCGGATCTTTGACGTTGACGTTAATCAGGGTAAAGCCATTATCATGGCCAAACCATATCTCGTCCTTATGGATGTACATCGAGCGGATGACCACATTTTTTAAGGGATAGACCAGTTGTTCGTATTCGTCTTGCTTCTTACCACCTTTCCATCTATAGAGTCCTTTACCTTCATTGTTCGTCAGCCAGGTCACACCGCTGTTGTCATAGTAAGAGAACTGAGGGTAGGGGAATGGCTCTGTGGTCTCCACACTGACGGTATATACCTGTCCTTCTGTCTGTACAAGTGTTGCTACGGTTTCTCCCTCCTTGTCGCTTCCCGATGGTTTGAAATGGTCTTCTGAGACTTTCTTGCTCCATACTTGTCCATACATGTTCTGTATCCATATGGTTCCCTGGCTGTCTTTAAAGACCTTGGAAATTTTTTCAAAATCGCATATCTTCTTCCGGCTGTTGTCTGTCAGGTTGGTCAGATAGAGACCATCCATTTCTCCGCTGTAGAGTAGGTTGTCATCTACCATCAGTGTGGTTGTACTTGAAGTGGTCTGTTGCCTGATACTACCGTCAGCCATTATGCTGTAGATGCCATTAGCAGTTGCAGCCAACAGTCCCTGTGGAATGTTTACGATACTCCAGCAGGCATGGTCTACACCAGTTTTTACGAAAGACATTCCCACCTGTCGGAACAGTCCGTGGTTGGTTCCTACATACCTTCTGCCGTTGAAGTCACCGATAGCCATCACTTCACCTGTAAGTCCCTCGTTTTTGGTAAAACGGGAGTAGGCCGACGGAAGGGCTATTGAGAACACACCGTCGTCGGTGGCACCCCAAATCAGTCCACGGTTGTCGTTGACCACCCAAACCACATTGTTTGAGCATAGGCCGTTTTCCTCGGTGATAGTGTACAGCTCGTTTCCGTTGTCATCGGCCACAGTCAGACCGCAGCCTCTCTTCACGATGATTTTCTGGCCGTTACCCACTGGTATTTCTTGAGTGACGTCTTCCAAGACGACCATTTGGTTGCCTTGTTCCAATTCTTCGGTGTTTATGACATCCGACAGTCCAAGGCTATAGGCTTCGCTATTGGTCTTCGCCTTCACTGATACCTTGTCATCTTCTACCTTATAGACATAACCATTGTTGACGGCAAAGCACAGTTCATCACCTTTTCCCATAATCTCCAGCACTTCACCACGGAACAGTTTGTCATCGCCTACCCGTTGCAGACAGACATCACCGTTTGCTTTCTTTATGATTTTGCCGAAATAGTTGTATCCTCCTGCCCAGATGGTGTTGTTCTTGTCACGCTTAACCACGGTGACACGGGTAATGCCAGGCGTATGGATGGTATGCCATCTGGCACCGTCAAAGTATATCAGTCCCTCAAAATTGGCCACATAGATGAATCCGTGCTCACCCACTTCAATGTCGAAGTTACGACTATGGGCATGATAGTCGTTGGCCGTGTAGTTCTTCAGGAAGGGAAGTCCCTGTCCGTCGGCATAGGGAATCAGGAATGAGACATGAGCAATGATGATGACCATGCAAGCCCATGTACGGTAGTCATGCTTCCTAAAATGAAACAACGACATCATTCTATTGAAATAATCAACTTTCCTCATTCCACAAATTTTTCATAAGGCACATCCTTCCCGATATAATACTGCCATTCGTCAGTCGTCAGGTTGCGTTTCAGTTTCTTTTTGACCTCCTCAATCATTTCCGTTACCGAGATGTTGACGGCTGTCAGGTTACCTTTCACATCGCCCATCCAGAATGTGTTCTTGGTCGAATCGAAGTTGAAGTGCATGATCCAGTTGTTGTTATCCAGGAGAGTCATGGGCTCCAGTTTCTCATTGTCGGTGATCCAGAGGTTCACCCTGCCGTCGTAACTCGCCGAGAACAGTCGTCTGCCGTTCAGCTTCATCTTTGAGATACGTGAGCGATGCCCTAACAGTTTCTGCGTCTTTCCGTTTTGATAAACCAGCCAGATCGTACCGTCGTTCATGCCGTAGGCTTCCACCCCGGTATTCTTCGATTCGCAGTAGGCTGTCACTTTTCCGCTCACCGGTACCTGCTCCGTACTGATATTTTCAAGTCCCGTTACCAGATGCATCTGTCCTTTGTCGTCGAAGAGCAAAGGCAACTTACTTTTCCTTGATCCCATGATGACTCGGAACGGCAGCATCTTTGTCTTAACGAGGATGTTTCGTTTCAGGTCGAACAGCCCGATGCTTTGCTCGCCAATCACCAGCAGGCTCTTTTCGTTTAGGTCATGCAGTCGTATGGGATGAACCATGTTGTCGAGAGTAACGGTCTTCACGGTCTTCAAGTCATTCTTGACGACCACCAGGTGCCCCGTCCGGCTGACGGCATAAATGCTTTCTGTCTTCTGGTCGACAAGCACGTCACGGAAGTCGTATGTGCTGTTTCTGAACAGCACTTTAGTGTCCAGCACTTTCCCCTTTCTTTCGGTCAGTAATATTTCGCCATAGTTGCTCACACTTACCAGCGTATTGTTCTTTCCTGGCATGTATTCCAGATTCATCACCGCCCCGGTATGCTCCGACCATGTTGTCATACTCTTGCTCGACTGCATCAGCGACTGGAATACAGCTGGTGTATAGATGTCACCATGATACCTTGATGTGTAGAGATAAGCGGCATAGCTCAGCATGTTGGCGATGTCATCGTTTCCCGCCTGATATTGTATGGTCGAAATGGATCCCAACGAACGTCCAAGTGCGATGTAACTCAACGTATCTGCCACCCGCTTTGCCATCTCTGCCTGGATACGCTGGTGTTCGGCCATCAGTCGTTCCCTCTCGGCCTGTGCCGATGCTTCGAGAGCCCTCTTTTCCGAGGCCACCGCATTACGCTCAGCTGTGAGCGCATTCTGCCGCTCCCGCTCCGACTGTTCCCTCATCTCGTTCGCCACGCGTGTCTGCTGTAGTGCATGCTCACGCTGTTCGTCAGAGATGATTTTCTGTTCAAAGGCGATCTCCTCCATCTGCTTGCTGATGCTCCGATCCACAGCCGAGCGTTTCTCGCGCCGTTGTAGCTCCGCCACGATGTCCTCCAACGACTTTACACGCCGGTGTTCCTCCTGCCAGTTCCAGAGTCCCATGGCTGCTAATCCCGCCAACAGAACTCCCGCACAATACGCCGTGATCTCTCGCCTTCTCATCCTTGATGATTCGCTTTATACTCTCTTCAGTGCCAACAGCGTGATGTCATCACTCTGCTCTGTCTCGCCGACAAAGGCCGATACATCCGACTTCACGCCGTCGACGATTTCCTGACAGGATTTTTGAGTCAGCTTGCTGAGCGCCTCTTCAAGCCTTTTCTCTCCGAAGTCCTCTTCATGAGAGTTAAAAGCCTCTGTCACACCGTCGGTATAGAGCAACAGCGTATCGCCAGGTTCCAACGTGAGCGTTTCCTCTGTGAATTCGAAATCATCCATCACGCCCACCACTAAATTCTTCGACAAGGGTAATTGAATGATGTTGCCGTCTGTCTTCATCAGGTAGGGCGGATTGTGGCCTGCATTCGTGTATCTCACCTCACCTGTCTTGATATTGTAGATGCCATAGAACACGGTTACGAACATACTGTTAGCCGACTCCTGGGCCAGCAGACCGTTAGAGTATGTCATACACTCCGAAGCGCTGACTCCCCTGATGCCCGTTGCCCTGATCAGCGTCCGACTGACGGCCATGAAGATAGATGCCGGTACGCCTTTTCCGCTGACGTCTGCAATCACGAACCCGATGTGGTCATCATCGATACGGAAAAAATCGTAGAAATCTCCTCCCACGTCCTTGGCGGCATTCATCGATGCAGCAATGTCCAGTACCTCTGCGTTTTCCGGGAAGGGCGGAAAAATACGCGGCAATATAGCTTGTTGTATCTCCCGAGCCACCGCCAGGTCACCCTTGATCCCCTCCAACTCATTGTGCTCCATCTGCATCTTTTTGATATAAGTAATCTGTTCGATCGCTTTCTCAATGGTTACGCTCAAGTCGTCCAGGTCTATGGGCTTCGTGGCGAAATCGAACGCCCCGTTATTCATCGCCTGACGGATGTTGCCCATGTCCCCATAGGCACTCACCATGATACACTTCAAGGCTGGGTTCTGCATTTCGTTGATCTTCGTCAGCAGCGTCAGCCCGTCCATCTCTGGCATGTTGATATCAGAGAGTATAATGTCATAGTCCTTTTTCTTCAGAAGCATTGTCAATGCTTCAAGACCGTTGTGTGCGAAATCGAACTCGTATTCTCCCTTTCTGATCTTCCTTCTGAAATATTGCGTCAAGAGCAATTCGAGATCGTTTTCATCGTCTACACTGAGGATTTTTGTTGGCATAATGTGATTTATTTGTTTCTTTTGGTGCAAAAATAAGCTAATTATGTGAGATTACAAAATAAAAAGGCCAAAAAAATAAAAATATTGGTTACCTTTGTGGCAAAAACGGATGATATTACATATATTTAACCCCGAACACGACCTTGCTCTGGCTTCTGGCCTGAGCAATTTCACCGCTCCGCATGCCGGACGGAAGCTGAGGGCTGACCTTGGCTATCTGCCGGCCCTGTGGGCTGGTGAGGACGACTGCGTGCTGGTGGAGAACGTCGAACAGGCGCGGCGGGCCTATGGCCGTCTGCGGGCGAGGGTAGGAGGCATGCCCAAGCGGTTTGTCGACAAGTCCGTTTTGCCGCATCTCACTATCGATCGTGTGGAGCCCTGGGGTTGGGACCTGGCCTTGCGAGCCGCCCTCGTGCGCTATGGCGTCAGTCCAGATGCTTGTGCCGATGAGGCTGTGATAGCGGCCGTCCGTGAGTGTTCCCATCGTCGCTATGCGGCCGAGGTGCTGCATCGGCTGATCTCCTTCCTCGATCCTCAATCCTCTTACCTCTACAACCCCGTTGAGGCGACTTCCATCGATGAGGTTGAGAGCTGTGTTGCCCGTTGCCGACGGCTGGTCGTCAAGGCACCTTGGAGCAGCAGCGGGCGCGGGGTGCGCTTCGTCGACGGCGAGTTCTCCGACTTCCATCGTGGCTGGCTCAGGAATGTCATTGCCCTGCAGGGCTCTGTGATGGTCGAGCCGTACTATCCGAAGGTTAAGGATTTCGGGATGGAGTTCGAGGCTTTGCCCGACGGCCGGATGCAGTATCTGGGCCTCTCGCTCTTCGAGACTCACAACGGGACCTATACGGGTAATATCATCGCTACGGAAGAAGATAAGCGCGAGATGATAAGTCGCTATGTGTCAGCGGGTTTGCTGGATGATGTTCGTGCAATGGTGACGGATGCGCTCAGCTGTGTCATAGGCCGTCGCTACACGGGGCCGCTGGGGGTTGATATGATGATTCTCTCGAAGCCCGGCGCCGAAGGTTTCCTGATTCATCCGTGTGTTGAGATCAACCTCCGCCGCACGATGGGACATGTAGCCATTGAAATGGCCAGCACGGCTTTATCGGCATCGGACACCTCTACTCGCTTCGCCCTGCCCCGTGTGATGCAGATCATGCTGACAGACAAGTACCGTATCCGTATCAAACGGCTTTGACAAGGCGAATGCCATGTAAATATATTTCGCAATATTACGCCTGATTATAACGTGCTTGTATCTAATTGATATACAATCACTTATAAAACCCAAACTTTAGGCTGGGTAAAATGGGACTTTAGGCTAAGTAAAATGGGACTTTAGGCTAAGTAAAGTCGGAGTTTAGGCTAAGTAAACTCCCACTTTAGTCTATCTAAAGTCCAAGTTTAAAGCCCGATAATTCTAAGTGTAAAGTAAATTCAACAAATGGCATCAAGCCATGTAAGGATTGTATTTCTTCTCGTAGCCGATGGTCGACTGTGGACCATGGCCGGGAAGGATGGTGGTCTCGTCGGGAAGCTTCGCCAGGACGTTGGCGAGGCTGTTCATCAGGTCTTCATAGCTGCCGCCCTCAAAGTCGGTGCGGCCGACGCTCATGCGGAACAGGGTGTCGCCGGTGAAGGCCGTGTGCTCCTCGGCACAGTAGAAGACAACGCTGCCGGGCGAGTGGCCGGGCGTCTTCAGCACCTGCAGGCTGTGGTTGCCGAAGCGGATGACCTCGTTGGGGGCGAAGAAACGGCCTACGGGAGGGTATTCCCTGCGGAGCGGGGCACCGATGATGCTCTGGAAGTTACGAGGAATATCTGTGATGATGAACTCGTCTTCCTTGGCTGCCTCCACCTGTAAACCGTAGGTCTGGTAGATAGTGTCGATGCCAAGGTTGTGGTCCCAATGGCCGTGTGTGGCCAGGAGACGACAGGGTTTCAAACCTTGGCTGCTGATATAGTCGGTGATGGCCTTACGTTCGTCGTCATAATAGGCACCGCAGTCGATGATGACACAGTCGCGTGTCTCGTCACTGACGACGTAGGTGTTCTCCTGAAGCAGGTTGAATGGGAATGTCTTGATGGTCAACATGGCAGATAAATAATATACTTTTGCTTGAACCACTCTTCGTGGAAGAAGGTACTAATCTCTGTTGTTTCAATAATGTTGTGGAAAGGATTTGTTTCGGCTTGCAAATCGCCGCCCTTAAGACAAAGGATACCATTGGGCAGGGCATTCTTCTGGGGACGGGCAATGTTCTTGCGGACGATCTTCACCAGGTCGGGCAGGGGCATGACGGCCCGGCTGACCACGAAGTCATACTGTCCTTTCTCGTCCTCCCCCCTCATGTGCTTGGGATGGCAGTTGGTAAGACCAATGGCTTGACTCACTTCTTGGGCTACGCGGATCTTCTTGCCCGTACCGTCGATGAGGTGGAACTCACAATCCGGGAAGAGAATGGCGAGGGGGATACCGGGGAATCCGCCGCCCGTGCCGAAGTCGAGGATGCGGGTGCCCGGACGGAAGCGGATGACCTTCGCGATGGCCAGCGAGTGGAGCACATGGTGCTCATAGAGCTGGTCGATGTCCTTGCGGGATATGACGTTGATCTTAGCGTTCCACTCGTGGTAAAGGGTGTCAAGGGCCTCTATCTGTTCCCGTTGACGGTCGCTGAGGTCAGGAAAGTAATGCTGTATGATATCTGCCTGCATGTGGATTAGTGTTCAAAGGTGGATTTCAACAGCGTCTCAAGGGCTGGCATGCCAATGGTGAGTTCTATGCTGCCGAGAGAGTAGGGGGCTATCTCATCGGGATTGTAGACGAAGGTGATAGCGTTGTCGGAGAGGATGAAGTTCTCCGGCACGTATAGGTCTGTAGAACGTAGATACCCTTGACTATGGAGGGCCTGATTGGTGGACAGACCGGTTTTCTCTTTCAAGGCATTGAGGAGAAGATTCTTAAGCTGTGGCTCATAGCCGTCGACGAAGATGTCGTCGAGAGTCAGCAGCCGACCTGTCTTTTCCTCGAAGTTCATGATGACCTGTTGGTTGACGGCATGGGCTCCGCCTTCACGGTAGTTGATGTCGGTGAGATAGACCAGAGTGCCTTTGCTGCCGGCCTGGGTTCTGGAATTAATAATATAATGGTAATAGTACCAGACGAGTTTCGTCGTGTCGGATTTGTCTTGGTTATAGAGTAACTTCAGGTTCTTGATGTAGTTGGCGGTGTATTCGTCGGCAAATGCCTGTGCCGCATCTTTCAAACCGTCATCACCACGGTTGAAGAGGCGACTGGCGACTGTGGAGTTGATAATCTCTCCCGGACGTCCACTTTTGGCTGTTGCTTGTTCCAGACGGATGGTCACACTACAAGTGGGCGGAATAGAGTCGCTGCTGAGGGCGGCGATCTTCTCGGCTGTGACGGTTTCGAACGTGACAGTCTCTTCTGTCTCTCCGCAGGCGCATAACAGTAATGCTGCGGCAATGATGTGAATTTTGTGCTGATACATTTTCATAAATCATGAATTCCCGTGCAAATTTACACTTAAATTTGGAAAAGAACAAATTTCTCGAAG
>JAEETC010000068.1 GCA_016286585.1 Prevotella sp.
CTACGTGATCGATGCCCATCACCTGGATTGCGTGTTCCAGATGGGCCACGACATCGCGGATGGTGGCCTCACCATCCTTGCGCAGGAAACCATTATAGATTGTGGTCTGTGCCACTCCGCCTTTGGCAGCAAGGGCTCGCATCTGGTCGTCAGTGAGATTACGGGGATGGTCGCAAAGGACTCTGGCAGACGAATGGCTGCACACGATGGGCTTGCTGCTGATATCGAGGGCATCATAGAAACTCTTCTCGCCTGTATGGCTCATATCAACCAAAATGCCCAGACGGTTCATCTCGTGAATCACTTGTTCGCCGAAAGCACTCACACCCCCATGGATCTGGTTACTCTTTGAGGCAGAGTCGCAGATATCATTGTCGCCGTTATGGCAGAGAGTCATATAGACAATGCCACGATCTTTGAAATGCTGCAAGTTCTCCAATTTTCCGTCAAGGGCGATGCCATTCTCAATACCAAGCATGATGCTCTTGCGGCCTGCCCGCTTATTTTCCCACAGATCGGCAGGGGTACGGGCGATGCGCACATACTCACTATTATTCGCACAAATGGTCTCAATCTGGTCGAAGATATTATCAGCATAAGCCGTGGGGTTCTCCGTCGGCTGTGGCAGATAGGCCACCATGATCGTAGCATCGAGCCTGCCCTCAGTCATCTTAGGCAGATCGACGAGAATGCGTGGGTCGCGCTGGTCGAATCGGATGCCCTGCGGGAAAAGCATGGGTGTGTCGCAGTGGGTGTCGAGAGTGAGCACACGGTCGTGAATACGATGGGCCTCCCTATAGCTCTGAGCCTCGCGTACCAGCCACTGGAAGAGTGGCAGTCCACTCTCCATACACTCTGGATGCCATTGTACACCGATGATGGATTTGAACTCCGTACTCTCCATCGCCTCGATGACGCCATCGGGGGCTGTAGCAACGACTCGGAATTTATCACCCGTATCACTAACGGCTTGATGATGGAAGGAGTTAACAGGAATTTGAGGAGTGTGGAGTGAGGAGTGAGAAGTGAGAGATGATTCGTAGGCGGAATAGAGGACAGAGTCCTTTTCCACTGTGACGCTGTGGGTAGGTTCTGAACGATCAGCATCCTGCGAATGCTTCACTGTAGAGATATCGCTGATATCCTGTTTCACCTTTCCTCCTAAGGCTATGGCGAGGGTTTGGATACCTCGGCAGATGCCAAGCATAGGTATCTGACGGTTATAGGCTAACTGCGCAATCAGCAGTTCTGCCTTATCGCGTTCAGCGTTAATACCATGCAACAAAGGTGAAGGCTCCTCCCCCGCCCAAAGAGGATTGATGTCGCTACCACCACTAAGAATCAGGGCATCGATACGGTTAAGGGAATTGATGATGACCTGCCTATCGGCTACTGGTGGTATGATAACGGGCACACCACCTGCCTCCACGACAGACTGATAATAGCCGCGACCTAACTTACAGGTCAGGTCCTCGTAGTTGCCGGTAATGCCGATAACAGGCATCAGCGAGGCCTCCGGGAAATGAGAGTAGACATCTCTCAGCTGCGCCTGCAGGTTGAATCTGTCCATCACTCCTCGACGTTGATGGGTATTTCACGCTTCAGACTCTGCTCCAGCGAGATGAGCGTCTCTGTGGCCACAACACCATGAATGCTCTGCAGTTTTCCATTCAGCAGTTCCATCAGCTGTTCATTGTCACGGGCATAGAGCTTCACCAGCATGGTGTACGGGCCTGTCGTGAAATGACACTCCACCACCTCAGGGATATGCTTAAGACACTCCACCACATCCTTGTACATGGAGCCCTTCTCGAGATTGATACCCACATAGGTGCAGGTACTATAGCCGAGGCTCTTGGGGTTCACGTCGAAGCCGCTGCCTGTGATGACATCGGCATCGATGAGATGCTGTACACGCTGGTGGATAGCTGCACGTGACACATTGCACTCAGCAGCTACATCCTTGAAAGGGATACGGGCATTCTTAGACAGAATGCTCAGTATCTTCTTGTCCAAAAGATCAATTTTTTCCATTTCTTCCTCATTAAGTTACATTCTGAAAGCAAAAGTACGCATTTTTATTGAACAATGCAACTTTTTAAAGGAAAAAATCAAAAAAGTGTGCCACTTTCGTGACACACTTGCTTAATTCTTCACAATTTCGACTAGTTCTACGTCGAAGATCAGTGTACTATAAGGTTTGATCTGTCCTTGATCCCTGTCGCCATAAGCGAGCTCACTGGGGATGAACAGACGCCACTTCGAACCCACGGGCATCATTGTCAGAGCTTCCGTCCATCCGGGAATCACCTGACGGGGTGAGAACTCTGCCGGCTTGTCGCCATGACGGGCTGAAGCGTCGAACACCGAACCATCAATCAGACGACCCTCATAGTTAACCTTCACACGATCGGAGGCCTGAGGCACCTCACCCTCACCTTTGACGAGAATCTGATACTGCAGACCACTGGGCAGGGTAATCACGCTATCCTTCTTGGCATTCTCAGCAAGGAACTGACGACCTGCCTCACGGTTGGCACCATAAAGTTTCTCCTGTTTGGCGGCCATATCAGCTTCGCGCTTCTGACGGAAGAACTCCTCAGCGGCAGCCTGAGTGAAGTGAGTAGTGTCTGCTGACAAGGCATCGGCAAATCCACGATAGAAGACGTCGGCAACGATGGAGTCGGGTGAGTCGGTGAAATCCTTGACCATACCAGGCAACATACGGTCACGTACCTGACCTGCAATATCCATACCAGCCATGTAAGCCTTGACTTTCGGATCAACACCTTCCTTGACAACCTCCTGGAAACCACGGATGAAATCAGCCATATAGGTGGTATCGACACCCTGCTGCTGAACAAGGAAGGGGATGAGACCCTTGGTGACGCTCATACCACCAGCATAACTGACAGAGTCAGCACTGGTGACGAGCTGTACTGGCTGCACGACAGGTGCGGCCTCCACCACCGTCTTCGTCTTCTTCTTGGCAGCTTCAGCTGTTAAGAAAGAAGCACTCGCCACGAGGACGAGTGCTATCATCATCACTTTCTTCATTATTTCTTAGGATCAACTTCGAGCAATTCCAGTTTGAAGATGAGGGCTGAGAAAGGCTTGATGTCCTGGCCCTGCTCACGCTCACCGTAAGCCAGCTCCTGGGGAATGTAGACCTCCCACTCAGAACCTGCAGGCATGTGGCAGAGGATTTCCGTCCATCCCTTGATGACGCTCTTCACAGGGAAGGTGGCAGGCTCGCCACGCTTGTAAGAGCTGTCGAATACGGTACCGTCGATCAGACGACCCTCATAGTTCACCTTCACAACAGAGGTATCGGTAGGAATAGCACCGTTACCCTCCTTGATGACCTTGTACTGCACACCGCTGGGAAGTGTCTTCACACCCTCCTTCTTGGCGTTCTCAGCAAGGAACTTCTCACCAGCCTCCTTATTCGGACCATAGGTCTTTGCCATCTGCTTGGCCTTGATCTCACGCATCAGGCTCTCAGCGAGAATTTGAGCTGAGTCCATCGTCATCAGAGCCTTCTTGCCAGTTGTGGCAGCCACGAAACCAGCCATAAAGTTCTTCAGGGAGATGGTCTTCGTAGAGTCATCGCCAAACACCTGGTAGTTGATACCCTTCACCATACGGTTAGCAATCTGCTGACCAATCTGGATACCTGCATAGTAGGCGGCCTTCTTTTTGTTGTCACCGGCATTGGCACCCTCGTTCACACCCTTGATGAACTCAGCCATATAGGCCGTGTCAACGTCAAGGCTTCCTACGAGGTACTCCTTCAGACCCTGGGTCTGAGCCATACCGATTGCATAACTCATCGTGTCGATGTCACTCTTCAGGTTAGCCTTCGGAGTGCCGTTGCCACATGACGTAATCATGATGGCAGCTACAGCTGCGATAGCAGCGAATGTAAACTTTTTCATTTTCCTAATTATTTAATGATCAATTATAATCAATGTTCAATCTTCACACAACCTGTATCAACTCTACATCGAATACCAGAGCGGCAAACGGTGGGATCGAGGCACCTGCGCCACCTTCGCCATAAGCCAGACGATAAGGGATGAAGAAACGATACTTAGCACCCTCCTGCATGAGCTGCAGACCCTCTGTCCAACCAGCAATCACCTGCTGCAGGGGGAATGTGGCGGGTTCACCACGCTGATAGCTGGAATCAAACACCGTTCCGTCGATAAGCGTTCCCTCATAATGGCACATCACCGTATCCTTGGCTGTCGGCTTCTTGCCGTTGCCTTCCTTCAACACCTGATACTGCAGGCCACTGGGCAATGTGATGACATCTGCCTTCTTGGCGTTTTCTGCCAAATACTTCTCACCAGCTTCCTTATGCGCCTTTCCTTTCTCGGCACGCTCTGCCTGAAGCTTCTTCTCCTGCTCCTGGAAATAGGCCTGAACAATTGTCTGGGCCTCACGGTGACTTACCTTCAGTTCCTTTCCACCCAGCACATCCTTGATGGCCTGTGCAAAATCGTCGGCACTGATATCGTTGGCACCCATTTGGGCCAGCTGCTGGCCGATGCCCAAACCTAAAGCATAACTTAATTTATCCATTCTTTCTATATATAATAATGTATAGTCTCAAAAATCGGCTGCAAAGGTAGTAATTAATTAAGAATTAAGAGTTAAGAATTAAGAAAAATTGCTGCTATCAGATATTTTTTCTTAATTCTTAACGCTTACTTCCCAACTTTTTCGTACTTTTGCATCAAAACAAATCGCATTCCTATGAAAAAGATTGTAGTCTTAACAGGTGCCGGCATGTCGGTGGAAAGTGGCTTGAAAACTTTCCGCGATGCTGACGGACTTTGGGAGGAATATCCCGTAGCCAAGGTTGCCACCCACGAAGGTTGGGAGGCTGATCCAACATTAGTAACCAACTTCTACAACATGCTCCGCAAGAAGTGCTGGAACGTGCAACCCAACGAGGGTCACAAGCTCGTGGCCAAGCTGGAGGAACAGTATGATGTGACGGTGGTGACGCAGAACGTTGATAACCTCCACGAGATGGCAGGTTCGTCGAAGGTGATCCACCTGCATGGTGAACTGATGAAAGTCTGTTCAAGCTATAACGTAGATGACCCTCGCTACATCCAGCAGCTGACGCCCGATAACTGCAAGATCGAGCCTGGCACAAAGGCTGGCGACGGTTCGCTGCTTCGTCCTTACATTGTGTTCTTCGGCGAGGCAGTTCCCAATATCACCGTTGCAGCAGAAGAGGTGCAGGAGGCCGACATTCTCATCATCATTGGCACCTCACTGGTGGTCTATCCTGCCGCAGGACTGTTACACTACGCACGCCCCGAAGTACCTGTCTATCTGATTGACCCGAATCCCATCAATGCAGGCGGACGGGTCCAGCAGATCCAGAAAGGTGCCTCAGAGGGCATGAAGGAGCTTATTAAAACTTTAATGCCATAAAGAAGAAATCCCGCTCATCAGCGGGATTCTTCTTATGATATTCTGTCTTTACGGATCAGTTCCAGCAACTTCGCTACGGCCTCTTCCTCGGGAATGTTCTTCTCAACACATTCCTTGGCTTTGTAAAGTGAGATCTTCCCACGACCTGCGCCCACATAGCCGTAGTCGGCATCAGCCATCTCACCAGGGCCATTGACGATACAGCCCATGATACCAATCTTCAGACCAACGAACTCCTTCGTGGCTGCCTTAATCTTAGCGATGGTATCCTGGAGATTATAGAGCGTGCGTCCACAACCCGGGCAGCTGATATACTCTGTCTTCGTGAATTTGATGCGCGCCGCCTGAAGGATCGCATCAGCAAGACTAGTGAGACTATTATCAGTAGTTGGACTAGTCAGACTAGTAGAACTTGTGACAATCTTGAGCTTCGTTGCCTTACGGTCGATGAGAAGGCCTCCGACAGCCATCGCTGCCTTCAACTGAAGCGTCTCCCAATCCGGAGCATCAAGGGCGAGGGTGATAGTATCGTCTTTGATGGAAGCCTCTGCCTCTTCACGCAGACAACTACACTCCGGAATCATATCCACCAGCTTTCTGGCAACAGGAATTTCACACTCCGGTTCCTCACTGAGCGACACACGAATGGTATCACCGATACCCTCCGTCAGCAGAGCACCTATGCCCACCGCACTCTTGATACGTCCGTCTTCACCCTCGCCAGCCTCCGTAACACCGAGATGAAGGGGATAGTGCATATCCTCGCGATCCATTGTCTGTACCAGCAGTCGGACGGTGGTGACCATTACTACAGTATTAGAAGCCTTGATGCTGATAACGACATCATTGAACTGTTCACGCTTAAAGATCCTCAGGAACTCCATGCAGCTCTCCACGATACCCTCCGGAGTGTCACCATAGCGCGACATGATACGATCGGAGAGTGAACCGTGATTCACACCGATACGTACTGCCGTATGATGCTCCTTGCAGATGTTGATGAAGGGCACGAGCTGACGCTCTATCTTCTGGAGCTCGGCGGCATATTCCTCATCAGTATATTCCAGATGCTTGAACGTGCGTCCAGGATCTACGTAATTGCCTGGATTGATGCGCACCTTCTCACAGTACTGTGCAGCCACATCGGCAGTATGGGCGGTGAAGTGGACATCAGCTACCAGTGGCTGGGGATAGCCATCTGCCTTCAAACGGGCAGAGATATTCTTCATGTTCTCAGCTTCACGAGTACCCTGTGTCGTAAAGCGCACCAATTCACCACCTGCGTCGATAATCCGCTTGGCCTGTGCCACGCAACCCTCTGTATCATTGGTATCCACCGTTGCCATTGACTGGATACGGATGGGATTCTGCCCACCAATTCCTATCTGACCTACGCGGGCCTCGCTGCTCATTCTTCGCTTGTACATTTTTTCTTTGTTTACAGTTTACAGTTTACGGTTTACAGATGATAACATCTACAGTCAGAGAGTGGCTTTGCCAGGTATTCAACTGTAAACTGTAAACCGTAAACTGTAAACAATCAATTAAACCTTATATTTATAACTAATCTGCTTGAGTTCCTCATTGGCCTTTTCTATCTTCACACGCAGACTGCCCTTATAGACTGCCAGCCGTTGGGCGAGCTCTGCATCATAGAGAGCCATCATCTGCACGGCAAGGATGGCTGCATTCTGTGCCCCGTTGACACCTACAGTGGCTACAGGGATGCCTGGGGGCATCTGGACGATGGAGAGCAGGGCGTCGAGACCGTCGAGCATGCCTTTGATGGGCACACCGATGACGGGCAGCGTCGTCGAGGCAGCAATGACACCAGGCAGTGCGGCAGCCATACCTGCACCAGCGATAATCACCTTCACGCCACGATCCTTGGCCGTCTGTGCAAACTGCTCCACAGCATCGGGAGTACGATGGGCAGAGAGGGCATTCACTTCAAAGGGCACCTGCAACTCATCGAGCAACTTACAGGCTTTCTCCATAACGGGCAGGTCACTCGTGCTACCCATGATAATACTGACTAACGGTTTCATATTGTTTCTTTATTCATTTACAGACTATTACAAATACAGCAGGCCAATGATGGAGCAGGCGTTACCAACGAGGAAGCCTACGACCACCTGGGCCAGTGAATGCTGACGGAGGATCATGCGGCTGGAACCAAGCACACCAGCGAGGATGAACACCAGACAGAGCCACCACACGGGGTTAAAACCGAACAGTTCGCCGAAGACAAACAACGCTCCTGCCACACCGCCGACTGCTGCCGTATGCGTGGAAATCTTCCACCACACGTTGATGAGGGCGCATACCACCTGTATGAACAAGGCCGCCGAGAGGATGGCACCCATGAAATGGGGGATGTGCACCATATCCATCAGATAGATGCAGAAGAAATAGCAGAGGATGGAGATGACATAAGGCACCATCCGTCGCTCCTTGAAGCCAAGTTCCATCAGGTTCCACCCTTGATAGCGGCGATAGAGGTGGATAAGCACTGTGGGCAGGAGGATGGTGAACACATAGACGAGCGTGAGCACTTGCAGCTTATATGCCCAAGGCATCAGCGACAAGTAGCTGAAGGCAAACAATGCCACCAGTCCCAACAACGGCAGATAGAAGGGTGTGAACAACAGACTCACCACCCGTGCCGCCAATACAACCGACTTCTCACGTTTCATTATATCTAATCATTTCCTCCTCAGTCTCGCAATAGGAATTCCTAACTTCTCACGATATTTCGCCACCGTACGTCGCGCGATGGGATATCCGCGATCCGCCAGTGCAGCCTTGATATCATCATCGCTCAGGGGATGGCTCTTGTCTTCTGCATCCACGATATCCCTCAGTGCCGCCTTGATCTGTCGTGTCGACAGTTCCTCGCCACTCTGGGTCACATAGCCGTCGCTGAAGAAATGGCGCAGGGGGAAAGTACCCCAGCGCGTCTGGGCATATTTCGAGTTACTCACACGCGAAACCGTTGAGAGGTCCAGCCCGGTCTTCTCGGCCACGTCCTTCAGAATCATCGGTCGCAGCGAGGCCTCGTCGCCGTCAACGAAGAACTGGTGCTGTAGCTGTATGATGGCCCTCATGGTGATGGTCAGCGTGTGTCGCCTGGCTTTCAGTGCCTCGATGAATCCCTGGGCGGCATCCACCTTCTTCTTAATATAGAGCAACGCCTCTTTCGACTGCCTGCTCATGTGGTCACGGTTCTGCTGATACTCCTTCAACGAGTCTACAAACGACTGCGAGACCCTCAGTTCGGGAACCTCCCCATGGTTCAACGTGAAACTGACCGTGCCGTCGTCATGCGTATCGACGATGAAGTCGGGCGTAATCTGCTGGAGGTTCCTGCCCACCGTCTCACCCAGCGAGGCCCCAGGCCGTGGGTTCAACTTCCTCAGCTCACGGAAGAGTTGTTCTGCCTGTGCGTCGCTCAGCGAGAGCGTCGCCTGTATCTTGTCCCAATGCTTGCGGGTAAAAGCCTCGAAATGGTCGCTGACCACGCGCTGCATCAAGTCCTTCAGCGCCGAGGGTTCCCGACGATCAATCTGCAATAACAGACACTCCTGCAGCGAACAGGCGCCAATGCCTGCAGGGTCGAACCCCTGCAGGAGCCGCAGCACCCGACTGAGTTCCGCCTCGTCGACATCGATGTTATGATAGACAGCCAGTTCGTCACTGATAGTGTCGAGTCGCTTGCGCAGCAGCCCGTCATCGTCGAGCGATCCGATTAGATACTCCATGATGTCATGCTGTCGTGGTGTCATGTCGAGCATATCCATCTGCTCCTTCAGCTGGTCAAAGAACGAGGCGGTCTGACCGTACACCATTTCCTCCCGCTCCTCGGCCACAGCGTTGCCACCGTGATAGACGGGCAGTTCCTCATCATCGCGCCCGATGTTGCTGAGCGCCTCGTCGAGGGCCGATTGCCGGTCTTCCCGTTCGCTGAGCGTGTCGAAATCATTCGTCGCCTCAAGGCCGTCATCATCATCATCTCTTCCGCCCCCCGGCTCCAACTCAAAATCGCCGTTGTCGTAGGGCGACTCCTGCTCCAGGGCGGGGTTATCGTTCATCTCCGTGTTCACGCGGTCTACCAGCTGCATCAAGGGTAACTCTACCAGAGATGCGGTCAACAATTGTTGACGGGTCACAGCCTGCGCCAGTTTCTGCTGCTGCAACTGCTCCTGTATCTGTGAAAACTTATCGCTCAATGTTTAATAGTCAATATCCAATGTTCAATTCCTAAAGTACGCTTTCAGTTGACTGGCATAGGCTGCCAGCGCCTCGACGTCGGCATTGCCGAATCTGCGCCATACCTCCTGACAGGGCCCGAGTAGCGGGTCGAAGCACACGTCGCGACGGTTCAGATAGGGGTCGCAGTGCTGCAACACCTCCATCACGTCGACCACTTCCTTCGGCTTCACCTTCATCAGCCGGGCAAGCTCCTGCACCTCGGGTGTCTCAGCCGCCATCGTCTGAGGTGTCAGTCTGAAGTAGAGGTCCAGTATCAGGATCAGCATCACGGGCGTCAGCCTGTCGTTCTCCTCCAGCGGTTTGAAGTCACGCTCAAAGCTCTCATTCACCTCCACACCGTCGTAGAAGGCTTTCGGATTGTTGAATCCCTTCATCTCGCGCAGCAGTCTCACCGCGCGTGCCAACTTGCGGGGGTTATGGCCATACACCTCCCAGATATGCTCGATACGTGGCGTTTCGAGGTTGGCTATCCGGTTCATCCTTTCAGCCAGCTTCTCGGGGGCAATGTGCAGTTCCAGGCTCAGGTCTACCATCCGTCGACAGTACACGGGTTTCACGCCCACCGGTTTCTGTAGGTAAATTTGCATCAGCAACAGCCAGTATTCATCCTGCCATTTAACGTCTTTAGTCACCATCAATCTTTTCTTCGTTTCACTCTTTCACCTTTTCACTCATTATTAATGCCTTCGGGCTGCAAAGTTACGCATTAAACCCGAAACATCCAAATCTTTTCTAAATTTTTGTCATAAATGTAACGTTGTAACAGCCCAAATGTGTTAATGTATGTTATAAACAGGAAACCAAACATACAGAACGAAGTTTTGAACACGCATAATTGGTAAATAATGAGTAATTTTGCACCCGAAATGGAAGAAGTAAGGGTCATCAAGGTCAATAATAGACGAGAAATGAACGATTTCCTGAACGTCACAGACAAGATCTATGCCGGGTGTGCACAATATGTTCCTGACATGAGGAGTGACGTGCGCGCCATGTTTGCCTCAAAAGACTCTTCCGGACAGGTCCCCACGGAGTCACAGCCTTTTGTGGCCTATAGAGGGCAGGAAGTCGTTGGAAGAGTGGTCGGCGTGGTGAACCATAAGGCAAACAACACATGGAAGACGCGCCATGTACGATTCTCGATGATTGAATTTATCGACGATCTGGAGGTTTCAAAGGCTCTGCTTGCCGCCGTCGCCGAATGGGGTAAGACCCGCGGCATGGAGAGGCTGCAAGGGCCGATGGGCGTGACCGACTTCGACAAAGAGGGAATGCTCATAGAAGACTTTGACCTAAGAGGCTCGATGACGGCTTATTACAATCCCGACTACTACCCTCGACACATGGAACAGCTAGGCTTCGAGAAAGAGGCAGACTGGCTACAGGTACGCATCAACATTCCCAAGGAGATCCCAGCCCGCTATCAGCGCGTAGCGCAGTACGCCCGTGAACAGTTCGGGTTGAAGGTGAAGAAAGCCAACCGTCAAGAAGTGCTGAAGGGAGACTACGGTCAGAAGATTTTCATGTTGCTCAACGAGGCCTATGCCCCACTCTTCGGTTTCTCCGCTTTCTCGCCCAAGCAAGCGCAGACATTCCTCAACAAGTATGTACCGCTGTTCAATATGGACATGATACCCCTGATAGAGAATGAGCAGGACGAGTTGGTAGGTATTGCTGTCACGATGCCGAGTCTGACAGAGGCGCTACAGAAATCGCGAGGCAGACTCTGGCCCACGGGCTGGTACCATCTGCTGAAGGCGCTGAAATGGAAGCATAAAGACAACACAGAGATGCTTGTAGTAGCCGTGCGTCCAGACTATCAGGGGCTGGGAGTGAATGCGCTGTTCTTCGACGACCTCATTCCCATCTATAACAAGAATGGTATCAAATGGGCCGAGACGGGTCCGCAGTTGGAGGACAACGTGCGCGAGCTGACACAATGGAAGCCGCTGCACCCACAAATCGTGAAACGTCGTCGTTGCTGGGGAAAAAGTATTGAGTATTAAATAATTAAGACATAAGAAATGGAAAGAAGAGTAGTCATTACAGGAATGGGCATCTGGTCATGCTTGGGAACATCGCTCGACGAGGTGAGGCAGTCGCTCTATACAGGGCGCAGCGGTATCATCTTCAGTCAAGAGCGCAAGGATGCTGGATTTCGTTCGGCGTTGTGTGCCGATGTACCCAAGACCAACCTGAAGCCGTATCTGAACCGCAATCTGCGTCAGCTGATGCCCGAAGAGGCAGAATATGCCTATATGGCCACCATACAGGCTATGGAACATGCAGGGCTCACACAGGATTATATTGACGCCCATGAGGTGGGTGTCATTTATGGCAACGATTCCGTGGCAGAGTCCACCATGCGTGCCCTCGACAAGTTCCGTCAGTTTGGTGCGACGGCAGCCTGTGGCAGTGGTGCCATCTTCCAGTCGATGAATTCGACGGTGACAATGAACCTGGCCACGTTGTTCCATCTAAAAGGTATCAACCTGACAACCTCGGCTGCCTGTGCCTCGGGATCACACTCTTTGGGTTTGGGTTATCTGCTGATTAAGAACGGTTTGCAGGACTGCATCATCTGTGGCGGTGCTCAAGAAGCGAATATGTTCAGTGTCGCCTCGTTCGATGGCCTGATGGCCTTCTCTGTCCGTGAAGACGAACCCATGAAAGCCAGTCGTCCGTTTGACAGAGATCGTGACGGACTGATTCCTGGTGGTGGTGCTGCCACCCTTGTAGTGGAGAGTTATGAGCATGCCAAGGCCCGCGGCGCTAAGATCCTCGCAGAAATCATCGGCTGGGGATTCTCTGGTAACGGCGACCATATCTCCACGCCTAATGTGGCAGGCCCAGCCCGTTCGCTGGAGCTGTGTCTGAAGGATGCCGACGTTGACATTCATGAGATCGGCTATATCAATGCCCATGCCACCTCGACCCACGCCGGTGACGGTCGTGAGGCCATGGCCATCGCCCAGATCTTCGGTGACTACAAGGTGCCCGTCACCTCGACGAAGAGCCAGACAGGTCACGAGATGTGGATGGCTGGTGCCAGTGAGATCATCTATTCGATGCTGATGATGAAGAATGATTTCATCGGTGGCAGCCTCAACTTCGAGAATCCCGACGAGGAGACAGCCTGCATCAACGTTGTACCTGAAACCCTGGAGGCACACTTCGACATGTTCCTCAGTAATTCATTCGGCTTCGGTGGCACTAACTCCACGCTGATTGTGAAGGACTGGAAAGAATAAGAAGTGAAAAGTGAGAGAATACAAAAGAATTAGAAAATTGTTAATAGTTTAAAGATTATATTGTTATGACAAGAGAAGAAATTATTGAGCAGGTGAATACCCTGCTGGCAGAAGAGTTTGAGATCGAGCAGACAGATTTCGCGCCCGATGACATGCTGAAGGAGGCCCTCCAGCTCGACAGCATCAACTTGGTAGATCTTGTAGCCTTGGTGCATTACACCTACAAAATTACCATTCCCGCCACTGATCTGCCTTCTATCAAGACATTCAACGACCTCTACGATTACATCGAACAGCATCTACCTGCATGACAGGACTCTTCATCAGATTATACAAATATTTTCGTGACCATCAGGCAGTCTGCTGGCTGTCGATGGTTTCATTATTTGTGTTTCTGGGCTACTTCGCAACAAGTATCCATCTCGAAGAGGATATTGACAAGCTGATGCCAGCGTCGAAGAATGAAGACGGTACGACGAAGCTGGCCTTTGCCAATCTGCGCATCAAGGACAAGACCTTCCTGCTCTTTGAAGGACAGTCTGTGGAAGAACTGACAGAGACCTGTGATGCCTTTGTAGACACCCTATTGCAGCGTGACGCTGCGACGCACACCGTGGGCGATGTGTTTTATAACTTGCCTGAGGAGCTGATGGCCGACGGCATCGGCTACCTGCAGGATCACCTGCCTGCTTATATAGACACCAGCATCTATGCCCGTATCGACACGATGCTGACCCGCGAACACTTCGTCAGCCAGATGGCTCAAAACAGAGAAGACCTGCAGGGAGAGTTCGGGGAGATGTTCCCAGAACTGATCCAGCTCGACCCCATAGGTCTGCGCTCGTTGCTGGCAGAACAGATGGAGCCCCTGCTCAACTCAGGAACAGGCAGTTACAAGACCATCGACGGTCACTTCTTTGTGCCCGACTCTACTGTCTGTATCGCCTTTATCACGCCAGCCTTCTCCGCGACAAACACAGGACAGGGCTCGGCCATGTTCGAGATGCTTAACGAGGAAATCGCACAGTTTGCCAAGACGCATCCGACCGTGGAGATCAGCTACCACGGCACCCCTGCCAGCGGCTATTACAACTCATCGCAGATCAAGCACGACCTGACAACGACCATCACCGGGGCGCTGATCTTGGTCATGGTGTTCCTCTTCATCTGTTTCCGCAACTGGGAAACGATTCCGCTGCTATTGCTACCCGTGGCCTTTGGCACCCTTTTTGGACTAGCGATGATGTACCTGATCAAGGGTCAGTTCTCGCTGTTGGCCCTGGGCATCGGCGGGGTGGTCTTAGGCGTGGCCATGAGCTATGTGCTCCATGTGCTGACACAATACAAATACGTGAGCGACCCAGAACTGGTGCTGCACGATGAGACGAAACCCGTGCTGCTGGGATGTATCACGACCATTGGATCGTTCGTGGGACTGCTATTCGTAAAGACCGACCTGTTGCGCGACTTCGGACTCTTTGCCGCCTTTGCCATACTGGGCACAACGCTCTTTACACTGGTTTATCTCCCGCAGATGCTTCGAGCCAAGAAAAACAAGGTAAACAGAAAGGCCTTTGCACTGATAGACCGTCTGAACAACTACCCCTTCGACCGAAAGAAGCCGTTGCTGATCGCCATCGCCCTCATCATCGTGGTGGCTGTGGGCTTCTACTTCTATGGTGGTACCCGTTTCGACGCGGACATGCACAATCTGGGGTATCTGGAGGAAAGGACAGAGCACTCTGAACAGCTGTTGCGCGACAAAACCTATACTGGCGACAAGCAGAAATATTTCGCCAGCCGGGGGAAGACGATGGAGGAGGCTATCCAGAACTTCGCGCGGCTCGACCGGAAACTCGACTCGCTAGAACAATCAGGACTGGTGAAAAGTTACACCCACACCAGCGAGATGTTCATACCCTTAGACAAACAGCAGCAGCGCATCGACACGTGGAAAGCCTACTGGACACCAGAGCGACTCTCAAAGGTCAGAAGCCTCATCGCTGCCACGGCTCCACAGGCAGGACTGCGCCCGGAGGCCTTCGAAACCTTCTTCGAGGTAGCCACGGCCGACTATGAGCCCGATGCTCTCTATGAGGCGGAGCTGATACCCGAGGGCTACCTGTCGACGCTGATGGAACAGAGCTACAACGGCGACTATCTCTGCTTCACAAGCGTGCGCTGTGAG
>JAEETC010000069.1 GCA_016286585.1 Prevotella sp.
TGGAGTTCTATGAGGATGGTGACTATATCGTAAGTACCTGGCATCCCGAACATAATTATCAGGGCTGGGTAGATACCATGCACGGAGGCATTCTGAGTACGCTGATTGATGAAGTATGCGGTTGGGTTGTCACCCGCAAACTTCAGACCAGCGGCTATACCGTGCAGTTGAGTGTGAAGTTCCGCAAGGCTGTCCCTACGACAGAGCCAGAATTGACCATCAGGGCCAAAGTCTCGAAACAGGTACGGAATTTGGCATATATCAGTGCGGAGATTACCAACTCGAAGGGTGAACTCTGCAATGAGGGCGAGGCCATCTACTTCCTGATGAACGAGGAAAAAGCCAAGGAAATGGGATTTCTGCATTGCGAAGTGGAAGAATAACAAAAACGATAGAATTATGAAGTACCCATGTGAGAACTGCAAGCTACGTGTTGCGTATGACAAGAATCCGAAGTCATTAATTGGACGCTTCTGGCGTTGGCAAATCAACTTCTGTCCCAGTTGGCGAGGTTACTTTAAGTCGTTGCCACCTGAGAAACAGGAAGAGTTTCGCAAGAAGTATGATTTTTGGAAGTATCAATAATTTTAAATCGCAGCGCTATGAAGCCGTGGGAATTCAACATTCTTCACCTCATCAAAGTGACTATCGTCTGAAACTATATATGTGGCGTTGGCAGCAAAAGCACAATCAACAAATTTGTTGTCATCAGGATCGGCGGTGATGATGTGCCAGTGATAATACGGATCAACACGCAATACGTTCCTGCGCTTCAAGATAGCATCCACCACATTTCTCGCTATGTCAGGCGTGGTCATACTGGCAATGATCTCCTCATATTCTTCAAGAATATCTGTTGAGACGCAGAGCGTGTAGCGACCATCTAAGAAACCACGCCATACAGGATATGCCTCACCATATTTTGATATGGAGACAAGTAGGCAATTCGTGTCGAGGACAATCTTCTTATTTTGCATATTTGTATGGTGTGCGAAGATGTGTGCTCATCACTTCATCATCCTTCTCCTTGCTCCACTGTCCAGTCTCCCAAAGGCGGTTCATTCCCTCCTCAGCCTTGCGAGCGTAGTAGTCGCTGACAATCTGGCTCAGTTCTTCCAGTTCCTCCGTGGTCTTAATGTGTGCCAAGAGCTGGAGGAAATCCATCTGTGCTGCATTCAATCCTATTACCTGATCCATAATTTTTATATTTCGACTGCAAATATATGCAATAAATACGAAACTTCCAAATAAAATGAGGAAAAACTCACTTATTTCATGGGGAACTTACCCACGAACTTCATCTCCTTCAGGATGCGGGATTGGCGCTTGAGCATGTAGGCGGAAGGCGATTTGCTGGAGAACTTGCGGGGATTGGGCAGCGTAGCGGCAATGAGGGCACACTCGCTGCGAGTGAGGTCTTTGGCATCCTTGCCAAAGTGCTCCTCGGCAACGGCCTGCGCCCCATAGATACCCTCACCCATCTCGATGGAATTGAGATAGACCTCCATGATGCGCTGCTTGGGCCATAGGACTTCTATCAGCACGGTGAAATATGCTTCAAAGCCCTTACGCGTCCAGCTGCGGCCTGGCCATAAGAAGACGTTCTTGACCGTCTGCTGAGAGATCGTCGAGGCACCCAGTTTGCGCTTCTCAGGGTGCTCACGGTTGCGCTTGGCGGCATGCTCAATGGCTTTGTAGTCGAAGCCGTGATGCTCCAGGAATCGGGCATCCTCACTGGCCATAACGGCAACGGGCAGCGACGGGGAGATGTTCTCCAACGGCTCCCAGTCGTGGGAGAGTTTCAGGCTCCTGCCCTCAGAGACCTGCTGGAAGCAGCGGATGACCATCAATGGTGTCACCCAGACGGGCAGGAATCGGAGCGCAACAACAGAAAGAATAGTGGAAGCAAAGAATGCCACCACTATCCATTTCAAAGTTTTCTTAATAAGCCTGAAAGGATTCAACCTTTTCACCTTTCTACTTTTTACCTATTTACTATTTTACCTTTTACTGGGCCTGCTGCTGAGCCTCCTGAATCATCTTCTGAGAAGCGTACATGTAAACCTCCACGCGGCGGTTCTGCTCCCGTCCGTCCTTTGTGGCATTGGAGGCAACGGGGTTGGCCTCGCCAAAGCCCTCGACACTCTTAATCTGAGAAGCGGGAACGGCCAGAGACATCAGATAAGAAGAAACAGAGGTTGCACGGTCGAGCGAGAGAGCCTGATTCTTCTGGGCACTCTGCTCAGGCGTAGAGTTCTTCCAGCCCTGATTGTCGGTATAGCCCTGAATGGCTACGTCGCAGTCGCTGTTGTTCTTCAGAACGCTGGCCAGCTGCTGCAGCGAAGCCTTTGAGGAAGCGGTCAGGTCAGACTTACCAGTCTTGAAGAGGATACCAGAGTCGAATGTCATCTTCACAGCCTCAAGGCCATTGGCATCGGTCACTTCCTCAACCTGAGCATTCTGGATAGCCTCAGCCTCCTTCTTGGCCTTATCCATCTTCTTACCGATGATGGCTCCTGCGCCAGCACCTACGGCACCACCCACGGCAGCACCGATAGCTGTATTACCAGCCAAAGCACCCACAATAGCACCAAGGGCAGCACCACCGCCTGCTCCGATAAGAGCACCCTTACCCGTGTTACTCATTCCGCAACTCACCACCAGCGCAGCGCACAAGGTGACAGCAATCGTCTTTAAACTTTTCATAATTCCTAATTTTAATCGTTAAACGTTTAATTTTCGCTGCAAAGATAATTATTATTTCAGACAAAAGAACAAAAGAAACTAAAAATTATATGTTCTTATGTACTTATGTCTGAAATTTTATGTAATTTTGCACGCAAATTCGCAAAATTAGAGTATAACAATGGCAAAAGAATTAAAAGATTTAACGAAAAGAGCTGATAATTACAGCCAGTGGTTCAACGACCTGGTAGTGAAGGCTGACCTTGCCGAGCAAAGTGCCGTACGCGGCTGTATGGTCATCAAGCCTTACGGCTATGCCATCTGGGAGAAGATGCAGCAGCAGCTGGATAAGATGTTCAAGGAGACGGGCGCTCAGAACGCCTATTTCCCCCTGTTGATCCCCAAGTCGTTCCTCAGTCGTGAGGCAGAACACGTAGAGGGATTCGCCAAGGAGTGCGCCGTAGTGACCCACTATCGCCTGCGTGCCAAGGAGGATAAGAGCGGCGTTGAGGTCGATCCAGCAGCCAAACTCGAAGAAGAACTCATTGTCCGCCCCACCTCGGAAACGATTATCTGGAACACTTATAAGAACTGGATCCACTCCTGGCGCGACCTGCCCCTGATGTGCAACCAGTGGTGTAACGTGATGCGCTGGGAGATGCGCACCCGTCCCTTCCTCCGTACCAGTGAGTTCCTGTGGCAGGAAGGCCATACAGCCCATGCCACCCGTGAGGAGGCTGAAGAAGAGGCACAGAAGATGCTCAAGGTCTATGCCAAGTTTGCCGAAGAGTGGATGGCCGTGCCGGTGGTGCAGGGTGTGAAGAGCGAGACAGAGCGCTTTGCAGGAGCCCTCGACACCTATACCATCGAGGCCATGATGCAGGACGGCAAGGCCCTTCAGTCGGGCACCTCCCACTTCCTGGGCCAGAACTTCGCCAAGGCCTTCGAGGTGCAGTATCTGAACAAGGAGAACAAGCCCGAGTATGTGTGGGCCACGTCATGGGGAGTCTCCACCCGTCTGATTGGAGCCCTCATCATGACCCACAGCGACGACAATGGCCTGGTACTCCCTCCGCGCCTGGCTCCCATCCAGGTGGTCATCATCCCCATCGCCACCAAGCCCGAGCAGATGGAGCAGGTGAACAAGGAGGTGCAGCCCATCATCGAGGAACTGCGTTCAAAGGGCATCACCGTGAAGTTCGACGATGCTGACAACAAGCGTCCTGGCTTCAAGTTTGCCGACTATGAGCTCAAGGGTGTTCCTGTGCGCCTGGTGCTTGGAGCCCGCGACCTGGAGAACGGCACCATTGAGGTGATGCGCCGTGACACCCTGGAGAAAGAGACCCGCTCTATTGAGGGCATTGCCCAGTATGTGGAGCAGCTGCTGGAGGACATCCAGAAGAACATCTTCCAGAAGGCCAAGACCTTCCGCGATGCCCATATCTATGAGTGCGACAACTATGAGGAGTTCAAGGAGCGTGTGAAGGACGGCGGCTTCTTCCTCTGCCACTGGGACGGCACTGCCGAGACTGAGGCCCAGATCAAGGAGGAGACTCAGGCCACCATCCGCTGTGTGCCCTTCGGTGTGGAGCAGACACCGGGTGTCGATATGGTGAGCGGCAAGCCCTCGAAAGCCCGTGTGATCATCGCCAGAAGCTATTAACAGAATCCCCTGTCAATTCAATAATCCCCGTCCGATTGCAGACGGGGATTATTTGTAAATCTACGCAAGTCTTTGAATCGCGTCGCGGCATTGTTCCATGAGCCAGCGGGGCGTACTGGTGGCACCACAGATGCCTACGGTCTGTATACCTTCAAGCCAGGCGGAGTCTATCTCCTGTGCATCCTCTACGAGATGACTGTTAGGATTGACGCGCAAACACTCGTTGAAGAGCACCTTACCGTTGGAACTCTTGCGGCCGCAGACGAAGAGAATCAGGTCGTGGCGGGCAGCGAACTGTGAGATGTTCGGCATGCGGTTAGCGACGCTTCGGCAGATGGTATCAAAACTGCGGAAGGTGGCCCCTGGAGCAATGTGCTGTTGGATGTATTCAATGATGCGGTGATACTCGTCGAGCGACTTCGTGGTCTGTGAGTAGAGATAGATGTCGCGCGAAAAGTCAAGACGCGTCACCTCGTCGAAATTCTCGATGACGATGGCGTTCGACTGTGTCTGTCCGACAAGTCCCAACACCTCTGCATGACCTTTCTTGCCGAAGATGACGATTTGGGGAGTCAGGAGTGCGGAATGTGGTGTGAGATTACTCTCGTCGTACTGTTTCTTGATGCGTTTCTGGAGCTGGAGCACCACAGGACAAGTGGCATCAATGATCTCGATGTTGTTACGACGGGCAAGCTCATAGGTCTCTGGCGGCTCTCCATGGGCACGCAACAGCACCTTCACATCGTGAAGCTCACGCAGGTCGTCGTGGTTGATGGTGATGAGTCCCATATCCTTCAGCCGCTCGCACTCCATGCCGTTGTGAACGATGTCGCCCAGACAGTAGAGAGTCTTTTCACTGGTGCCAAGTTCTTCCTCGGCCTTCTTGATGGCGGTGGTCACACCGAAACAGAAACCACTACCTTCGTCGATTTCAATCTGGATCATTTTTTCAGTTCGTTAAAATAAAGATCAAGCAAATCCTGGGCGGCGATGAACGAGGTCTTCTGACCAGCGAGGACGATCTGCTCGGCAGTCTGTAACTGAGCCTTCACGTGCGGGTTATTGTAGAAGTTCAGACGCAGGTGTTCGTTGATGCTTTCGTACATCCAGTATTTCGACTGTTCATTACGACGGTAGTCGAAATAGCCGTTGGCCTTCACAAAGTCAATATATTCGTAGATCATGTCCCAAACCTCCTTGATGCCATAACCATAAAAACCAGAATAGCACAGCACCTTCGGCGTCCACCCACTCTCAGGCATGGGGAAGAAGTGGAGGGCGTTGCGGAAGTTGGTGGCGGCCATCTGACAGCGGTCGACATTATCCCCGTCGCACTTATTGATAACAATGCCATCGGAAATCTCCATGATACCGCGTTTGATACCTTGCAACTCATCTCCCGTACCAGCGACCTGGATGAGCAGGAAGAAGTCGACCATCGAGTGACAGGCGGTCTCACTCTGCCCCACTCCCACCGTCTCAACGAAAATCTTGTCAAAGCCAGCAGCCTCACAGAGGATGATGGTCTCACGCGTCTTACGGGCCACACCACCTAAGGAGCCTGCCGACGGACTGGGACGTATAAACGAGTCAGGATGCTGGGCAAGCTTCTCCATACGGGTCTTGTCGCCGAGGATGCTGCCTTTCGTACGTTCACTGGAGGGGTCGATAGCAAGAACTGCCAGACGCCCTCCCTTCTCCTTCAGCACATGGACGCCAAACTCGTCGATACTCGTGGACTTACCGGCGCCAGGCACACCACTGATACCCACACGTACGCTGTTGCCACTATAGGGCAGACACTTATTGATCACCTCCTGTGCCTTGGCCTGATGATCGGGGTTGACACTTTCGATAAGGGTGACAGCCTGTGAAAGGATCGTGACATCCCCCTTGACGATGCCCTCTACCATCTCACCGACGGAGAGTTCACGACGACGGAAACGGTTGCGCTTCAGGTAGGGATTGATGATGGAGGGCTGCTCCACACCACTGTTCACCTGCAGACCGGCATATTCTGAACTGTTCTCGGGATGGTCCATGATGATTATTTTTTAATATTGATAACGACTTTAGGATGATCAGGGTCATTGGTGATCATGAGAATACGCGGACGACCCTTCACCTTGGCCAGTTCCTGGGCATAACCGATGATACGGAGCGTGGTGTTCTGACCGGGTTCTATCCGCTGTTTGCCAAGAGTGACCTTCAGACCGCCAGTGTACATCTGCATCGTCGAGATGACGAGTGTCGAGGCACCAGTATTCGTCAACAACACATCGGTCGTTTTCTTATCCTTTCCACCAAAATCCGTGAAATCCAGGTCGGTGGCAGAGATCTGCAACTGTGGGGCCTGGGCACGACTCACGCCCTCAAACTGACTGAGGTCGGGCAAAAGAGTGACGGAGACATCCATCGCCTTGTCGGCACTGACCTTCTCACCCAACTGCTGGGCAAGGAACACCTGAGTCTTCGTCAGTCCATAATCACGCAGCTTGTCAGACTGGAGGGTGACGGTGATGGTGCCACTCTGTCCCGGCTGGAGAGTCTCAGGCCTGACAGTGGCATCGAGATACGACGGCAGATGAAGCAGCCGCGGGGCCATGGTTTCCGTGCTGTTGTTCAAGATGTGGATCTCCTGAACGGGCTTGTCACCCTTGTTCACGTCATCGAACTCAAGCACATCCAGATCGAGCAACAGGGTTCCCATGGCGAGGGGATAGCTGCCGGAGTAGTCCTGCATTTCCTTGAGCACCACACCACGCATGGTGAGATAGACGGGTTTCTTGAAGCCTTTGGCCATCAGGGCGGCGGACTTCTGGAAATGTCCCAACTGACGGGCATCATAGGTCATACTGATCGTGAACTTCTCCCCTGCCCCAACCTCACGCGGATAATCCACTCTCGTACAACCACAGTCGGGGTGCACACTCTCAATGGTGAGTTTACGGCCTTTGTTCTTTATTTCAAACGTGGCAGTCACAGGCTGCTGATAGCCAGTACGTCCACACTCAACAGTCTGGGAGGTAATCTCCAGCTTCTGCGCGAAAGCCACTGAAGATGTCAAAGCGAAAAACAAAAACAATATCTTCTTTATCATCATTATCTCATTTTCAATGTTCAATAGTTAACGTTCAATCTCTAACGTCTGCGAATGCGTGGTGCCACGGAACTCGGGTGCATAGGCACACTGAACGGTACACGTACCCGTCTCGTAACGTCCTGCACGGTCTACATAATACTCATTCTCGATGGTATGGGTACCCTTCGACAGACAATCGAAATAATAGTTGGTAGTGTTGTCCTTCGGTGTGCAATACGCCCCACTATGCCAGCCGCTGAGCTGTCTGACAGGCTCCAGACAGGCAGCACGTTTGTCCTGCACCTGAACAAAGTCGTAGTCGCGGTCGGCGGTGATGGTGATACGCACCCTGATACGGTCGCCCACTTTCAGTTGACAATTGACAGTTGACAGTGGAGAGTTTTTGGCATCGAGGAATTCGCGCTTGACGGTGAGTCCTTGGCCCGTATTGGTGATATTCTTCGTGGCCTGCACAAACTGGGCGTAAACGGCTCCCCACGACGTACCCTCGGTGGCCTTGGCGATGGTGAGGGTCTGGCTCTCCTTCTGTACGGGGGTCTTCACATAGCCTATGGCAGCGGTGGCCTTCGGCAGTTCCAAAAGTTTACCATCGACACGGATGTCAGCCTGTGCAGCATCCAGACGCAGACGGTCGTCCTGACCACCCTGACTTCCCAGGAACGCATACACGGCATTCACACTGTTGATGGGTGTGTCCCAGGCCTGTGTACGCTTCTCCTGCAACAGCCAGCGCTGCATCTCCTCGATGGTCTGCTGGTCGTCTGGCATCAGCCTCTGCAAAGCCTCGATGGCGATGGTCTGGGTCGGAATTTTGTAGTCGTACCATGAGTAGCCGGCACGCGGGGTGTCATAATATCGGCCCATATCCTCACGGAACACGGTGTACTCCTTCAACGACTGGGCATACTCCGCAGCACGTTTCGCGTCACGCTTCGAGAGGATAACAGCCGTCAGGGCCTTCTCGTAGATCGACTGTGTCTTGATCTCTTTCTTCAACAGTCGCAGCAGGTAGTCGTTGGCGGCCTGTACGTCTTTGGGTAGCTCACGTCCGTCGAGGGTGGTGAGATAGAGCCATTGCAGGGCCTTGAAACTGGGGAACGACACACTGCGGCCTTCCTTCTCCCATTTCTTCATTTCCTCCACTTCTACCACGATCTCATTCCCCATGAAACCGAAGGCCTCGGAGAGCATCTGACGGGTCTCCTTCTGTTCTCCAGCCATCGCATTGAGGCGCACCAACATCTCACTGACGGCGACGGTCATATAGAACGATCCCGGCATCCCCGGCCACCAGGTCCACGAACCATCAGCCTTCTGCAGTTTCTCCAACTTACCGACAGCCGAACTGATACGGTTCTGCAGAAGATTCTCGTCGAAGAAATCACCAAGACGCTGTTTCTGTTCCGTCTCACGGTCGGCATCCATCACCCATGGGGTCTCGTTGAGCACAAGGTCTTTCAACTCCTGGTTCTTCTCGAGCTGTGAGGTCAGCGAGGCGTTATCTCCTTGGGCAGCCTCCTGTTTCCAGAGAGCGAAGGCATTCTTGGCCTGAGGATTACGGCTGAGAATCAGTCGTCCCAGCGAATTGGCATAGAACGAGGCAGCCTGCGAGATGGCATCATCATCCGAGGGTGTTCCCACCGTCGGCAAGGCCTGAATCATCAACCAGGCGGGGTTGTTGGTATATTCGAAGGTCAGCTTACCGTTAGTAGCGTCGACAGGGATGAGCTTCGAAAGGTCAATGGTCTCGGTGCCTGCATGATGCTGGGTGATGGGCAATGTAACGGTCACACGTTCCTTGGACGGTAATACGGGCAGATAGTGCTGTTCACCATCAGAGAAGCCCTTACCGCTGACACTCATCTGACAGATCAGGAGCGAGTTTTGAGCATTGAACGTGGTAGATGATACATTGAAACCGACGGGAGTTGTATCACCGGCTTTCAGCTTCACCGTCTGCGACAGTTCAGTGACCACGGCATTGGTTTCCGGATCGATGAGTTTCAGCACGGCCTTGCCGGTGAAATCCTTCTTGCTGGTATTGAAGATTCGGGCAGAGATGGCGGCCTCGTCACCCTCACGCACAAAGCGGGGCACGTTGGGCTGGATCATCACATCCTTCTGGGCGACGGCCTCACCCTCAATCATACCATAACAGAGGTCTTTCGTATGGGCCAGTCCCATAAACCTCCAGGTGGTCAGACTTTCGGGAAGTGTGAACTTCAAGGCCACACAACCAGTCTCGTCTGTCGTCAGCTGGGGATAGAAGAACGCAGTCTCGTTCAGGTTTTCACGCATCTGCATCTGATCGCCTTGTACTTCCTCTTGTGTATCTGCTTCTTCAACAACCTCCTTGGCCTTCAGCACCTCACCATCAGCCATATCATTGCCCATCACCTCAGCATCGCCCTCCATTCTGGCTGCAGACTTCATCATCATCTTCGGCTCTGCCATCACGGCTCCGAAGTCCTCTAACACGGCTCCGCGTGAATAACGACGGAAGCGATAACCATAATAGGAAGGATAAACACTGGCGTCAAACGAACTGAACTCCAGGTCGTCCACTTTTCTGCTGCTCCACGGATGGGAAGCAGTCTCTGATCGTCTGTAGCGGCTGGCATATGTCCACATACTGCTGGGAAGTGGCAGATGGAGATAAGGAGTCAGCGACCACTGGTGTTTCACCAACATATCGAGACTCTGGTCGTATAATGTTGCCATCAGTTGGGCGTCAGCAGGCTTTCCGTCAGGATCCTTCACACGGAGGGTCCACTCTTCCTGTTGTCCGGGCGTCAGACGATCTCTGAAGGTTGCCCATTCCAGCTGGAGGTGCTTGTCAGGCAGAGGCCGTTGGATCTGTGCCGTGTGTGTATGGCACTGCCCATTCTTGACCCAGGCGAAGGTCAGCAACAGTCCATTGCCATATTCCTCCTCATAGGTCAGCTTCAGGTTCAGTAACTGGTCGCTACGGTCTACGGCTCCTCGTTTGATCAGTTTATCTCCTGCAAAGATGCTGTAGACGATATGCACATTAGGATCTGACGAGCCCACCTGAACGGTGACGGGTTTACCGTCGTTCGTAAACTGTTTAGCAGACTGCCAGAACCAGTCGTCGGTCTTGGTGGCGGGACGCTCGTCATCGAGTGAGAAGACCACGAAATTGCGCTCGATGGTATCACCCTCACAGACGGCCTCCAACAGATGCTCACCACTGGTTAAGTTGAGAGTTGAGAGTTGACAGTTGACAGTCGTGTTCACTTTCTGCCATTTGCCGCCATCGATACGGTATTTCACCTCGGCGTCGAGATCCCTACCAGCGGCATTCAGCAGATGGAACGTGGCGGTAGGCTTGTCATCAATCAGCACCTTCTCTGCCAGGTCTACACTCAGGGCTTGCTTGCGGTTACCCAAAGGCAGCGAGAGCTGACCCGTACGCGTCTCGCCAGCACTGTCTGTCACATCGGCAGTCACCACAAACTGGTAGAACATCGGATAACTGGTCTCGGGCATCGTCAGTGGCATCGTCACATCGAACTGTCCGTCACCATCTGTGACACCCTCACCGCTATAGACCTCGTCACCGTCACTCGTATGACCAATCACGGCGGTATCCCAATAGCGACTGTACGACCACCACCAGTAGGCCCTGCGACGCACCACCTTATAGCTCATCTTGGCCCCCTGAACAGGTACACCGGCATAGCTTACGGCTGCGGCTTTCACCGTCAGCGTATCACCAGCGGCATAGGCCTGCTTCACCTCAGGGAAGTCCACATGGAACGTCGGACGCTTGTATTCCTCCACACGGAAATAGTGGATCTCACCACTCACCTGAATAGAGTATCTGCCCGTCAAACCTGACGATGGCAAAGTGAATTCAACGCCACATATTCCATAGGCATCAGTGGTTGCTTTCTGTTCCGATACCACTTTGTAGTTGGCGTCGCGCAACTGGAACGTGACGGACTTGCCTTCACGCACCTGCTGGTCCATACCGTTGGTCACCTGATAAAGCAGGGCAGAAGCAAACACCTTCTGTCCCGGACGATAGATGGCCCGGTCGGTATAGATGCAGACACGGTTCACCTGCTGTTTGTTTGAATAGAAGCTGTAGCGGTTGTTATTGCGCATCGGCGGACAGGCATTGTCCGAGTCGGTCCAGGCATAGACCTCCTGCCGGCGAGTGCCATCTTTCGACTTGTAGATATACTCACCTTTCGCATCGGTCACGGCCACGGTCTCTTCATAACGGGCATAGGTGGTATAGTCCCAGATACGCAGATGGGCACCGGCGATGGGCTGTCCCGTTGTGGCATTCACCACCACATAACGTACACCCTCGTGGTTGGGCTGGTCTTCAGCGATGGTAAAGACATCAGTCACATGATACAGGTGACGGACAATCTTTGTAGAAGGATTCGAACGAAGCTCCACCAGATACACACCTACGGGCAGTCCTTCGAGCGTCATCGAGTCTTCGAACTCCTCATAGGGCTGATGGCCTGTGTATTCACGCTTCTGCTCATAGACCACCCCATCCAACAGAGGCTTGATCTTCTCATAGCCACTCTTGGTGTCGGGCGACTCATTGAAATCCCCACGACAGTTCACCCGGTAGACGGTCATCGTCAACGACTGCAGATTCCTCATGTCGGAGAGGGTCACCTTCTGCGACTTTCCAGGCAGCGACACTTGGAGGTCATAACTGAGCCGGAACTGTGGATTGGTCAGCTCCTCCCGTTCATTTCTGAGGGTAGCCAGACGCGGCCAGCTCCTACCCCACTTGTCCAAGGCTTCGCAGATATAGTCGTACTTCTCGCCATTGGCATCCCAGGCTATCTGATTGTACCGTTTCAAAGCCAGTTCCCCGACCTCCGGCAGATCCTCATACTCCTTGATGAGTGCATCGAGCTTATCCTTCCCGCCATATCTGAAGGCCTCGGCGGCTACTATACAGGCTGCCCGGCGGTTGCCCTTATTCTTATAATAGGTATAAAGGGTTTCCAAATCATCGCCCAACTCATAACCCACGACGTGCAACAGGTCATTGTCGAAAATCCCAGCATCGACACCATGGATCACGAACGGCGCATAGCTTTTGTCCTTCACCTGGGCCAGCCGCTCACAGAGGGCGGGTGTCAGCTTGGGGCGCTCCACCTCGATGCCCAACTGCGAATTGTTCGAACAGACTCGCCAGAGTACGGTCTGCCAGACGGTCTTCAACACCTCGTCATCGGTGGCCTCGCACTGACGCTTCATCTCCTCCATGGCGGGCTTCAACGAGTCGGGGGCGATAGTTGCCATCACCTGCGCACTCAGCAGACTGGCCTTCAACAGCTGACCGTAGTCACGACCTTTCGTGGCTTTCTTCACGATCTTCTGAAGGATATCATACTCCGTCTTCGGCAGGTCCTTGTCGTCTGCCGTTTCCACTTTCTTCCAGAGCGAAGAATAAGACTGTCCAAACAACGTCAATGGCATGATCATTACAAGCAATAAAGTGATAATTTTCTTCATTTCCGTATATTGTAAGCTGTTGACAACAAACTAAAACAATGCAAAGGTAGAGAAATAATTTCAAAAACATTTTGGAATTTACATTTATTATATTATCTTTGCAGCAATATTATAATATCTTTGCACCAAATTGCAACACTAATGATTAACAAACAACTATTAGACCCACAGAGCATCGTCGTTATCGGCGGCTCTAACAATGTACACAAGCCTGGCGGCTCTATCGTACGTAACCTTATCAGTGGCGGTTACCAAGGTACCCTGCGCATCGTGAATCCCAAGGAAGATGAAGTGCAGGGCATCAAAGCCTTTCACGATGCCCGTGAACTGCCCCCGACCGATCTGGCCATCCTCGTGGTGGCAGCGAGATTCTGCCCTGACTATGTGGAACTGCTGGCCAAGGAGAAGCAGACGCGTGCCTTCATCATCATCTCTGCCGGTTTCGGCGAAGAGACGAAGGCGGGAGCCGAACTCGAGCAGCGCATCCTCGACACCTGTGAGATGTATGGTGCTGCCCTCATCGGCCCCAACTGTATCGGACTGCTCAACCGCAACCACCACAGCGTCTTCACCTTACCCATCCCCAACCTGGATCCTAAGGGTGCCGACTTCATCAGCGGCAGCGGCGCAACGGCTGTATTTATCCTTGAGAGTGCCGTTATTAAAGGACTGAAATTCAATTCGGTATGGAGCATTGGAAATGGAAAGCAGATTGGCATCGAAGACGTGTTACAATATATGGACGACAACTTCGATCCCGAGCGCGATTCGAAGGTGAAATTGCTCTATATCGAGAACATCGCCGACCCCGATAAGCTGCTGTTCTATGCCAGCAATCTCATCCGCAAGGGCTGCCGCATCGCGGCCATCAAGGCGGGCTCCAGCGAGAGCGGTTCGCGGGCGGCTTCCAGTCATACGGGTGCCATCGCCTCCAGCGACTCTGCTGTCGAGGCCCTCTTCCGTAAGGCAGGCATCGTGCGCTGTTTCTCCCGTGAGGAACTCACCACCGTCGGCTGTATCTTCACCCTACCCCCACTCAACGGCAAGAATTTTGCCATCGTCACTCATGCGGGAGGCCCCGGCGTGATGCTGACCGATGCTCTCTCGAAGGGTGGTCTCAACGTGCCGAAGATTGAAGGACCAGAGGCCGAAGAGCTGAAGACAAAACTCTTCGCCGGTTCATCCACTGCCAACCCCATTGACTTCCTCGCGACAGGCACGGCTGAGCAGTTGGGTACCATCATCGACTACTGCGACCAGAAGTTCGACAACATCGACGCTATTGCCGTCATCTATGGCACCCCAGGCCTCACCCAGCTCTACGAGGCCTACGATGTGCTCGACCAGAAAATCCGTGAATGCAAGAAGCCCATTTTCCCCATCTTGCCCAGTCTGCATACCGCAGGCCCCGAGGTAGCAGAGTTCCTGGCCAAAGGACACGTGAACTTCAGCGATGAGGTGACGCTGGCAACAGCCCTCTCACAGATCATGCATACTCCCCAGCCTGCGCCATTCGAGGTGCAGCTCTACGGCATCGACATCACCCGTCTCCATAAGACCATCTACCGCGAGACCAACCGTCTGAAATTTGAAGGCATCACCACAGGCTACCTCGCCCCCGACGCCGTCCGCGAGATACTCTCCTGCGCCGGCATCCCGATGGTACCCGAAATGGTATCTCCCTCGAAGGACGAGCTCATCGCCTTTGCCGAGAAGACGGGCTATCCCGTGGTGGCAAAGGTGGTTGGCCCCGTTCATAAGAGCGATGTGGGCGGTGTCACGCTGAATATCCGCACGGCCAGTCACCTAGCCCTCGAGTTCGACCGTATGATGCAGATTCCCGATGCCACGGGTGTGATGGTGCAGAAGATGCTGAAGGGAACAGAACTCTTCATCGGCGCCAAATACGAGGAGCGTTTCGGCCATGTGGTACTCTGTGGCCTGGGCGGTATCTTCGTCGAGGTGCTGAAGGACGTGTCATCAGGTCTCGCCCCCCTCTCCTATGGCGAAGCCTACTCGATGATCCATTCCCTGCGGGGTTACAAGATCATCAAGGGCACCCGCGGACAGACAGGACTCAACGAACAGAAGTATGCGGAGATCATCGTACGACTCTCCACGCTGCTCCGTTTCGCCACAGAG
>JAEETC010000070.1 GCA_016286585.1 Prevotella sp.
GATGGATGGCGTTGGCAACCTCAGCCATCGACTCAAGGAAGCCGTCCTGGTCATCGGCATACGAGAACCAACGCTCCGATACCGTATTACGCCCAGCTGAGTGGATGAGCGCCTTGCCGCGACGGGCCGACATGCCTATCGACTGATTCTTCAGTACACCGCCGAAACCGCCCATCTGGTGGCCCTTGAAGTGGGCGAGGTTGATCATAAAGTCGTAGTTGGCCATGTGGGCACCAACCACTGCATAGGGGAAGTGGGGTGCCACTCCATTCTGCGTATCAGCTGACATGGGCAGTTCGAGTTCGCCAGCCGCTGAGTCGGCACCATCGGAGTCCATCAGGTCGAGTTCGTACTTGAAACCACCAGCCACGGTATAGCCACGCTGTTGGATGGCCTGTCGGTGACTGGCCGTTGTACTGCGACTGCCGCTGTAGGTGGTGTTACATTCCACGAGCGTTCCGTCCACTCCGTTGACGAAAGCCTGAATCAGCGAAGGCTTCAGTTGGTTCGAGTTCTGCGACTCGCCTGTACTGATTTTCACTGCCACGCGTCCAGTTGCCGGCACGCCCAGCACTTCATAGATTTTCTGCAGCGATTCTGCGGAAATATCCTTGGTGAAATACACATTGGCCTGTGCCATCATCGTGACGGTCACGGCAAGCATTGCGATGCTTAATAGGATTCTTTTCATACGTTTGATTGCTTATTAATGTTGGTTGTTCGCTCTGACTATCTCGCCTAAAGAAATGTCAGGGTGACGGTAGCGGGCCTGTGGGTTGCGTTCGCCACGAGCCAGCGTGAGGGCTTTCTGCGAGCAGTTGTGGACGCAGGCCAAACAGTAGTCGCAGTCGCCACTGAATTGGGCCACGTCGTCTGCCATCTTGAAATTTCCGTGCGGACAGACCTTGGCACAGGTGTTGCAGCCTATACAGGCCTCGGTGTTCAACTTTAGCAGCTGCTCGGCAGTCATCGGGAAGTGACTCTTCTGCAGATTTGACAGGAAGCCTTGCATCTGCTCGTTCATCTGGTCAAACTTTGCAATGAACTGGCGATGTGCCGCAACGTCGGCTACGATGGCCGCCAGGTTCTCGGCAGTGTGCTTCTCTGCCTTTATCTGTTCGTTCATGTCGAACACAGGCAGATAGTTATCCACCATCATCAGCGTCTGGATGTACTGGTTCGTGACACCCTGCTTTTGACAATAGTCTTCCCACCACTCGGCTACGTTGGCTGCGAAATTGCCAAACGTGATGACTGAGAAAATATATGAAGCCTTCAGCTTTGCCTTCCTCACGAATGAGCGCACCAACATCGGGGCCGTTGCAGCATAATCGGGGAACACGAAACCAATTTCGTCGGCTTCGTACTCCAGCTTTCCATCTTTGATGGCCTGTGGAATGCTGACTAACTCAGTGCCTAATGCCTTCGCCACAAACAGGCTATTGCCCGTTGCCGTGAAGTAGAACACCAACCTCCGCTTCCCCATCTGTTTTCCACTCGCGTCCCTTGACGACGCCAGACTGCTCAGCGGCGATGCCATCATAGCCGCTGAAAGCACTGAACATCCCATGATCTTCAGTGCTTCTCTACGTGTCACACTTTTCTCTTCCATATTGTAGCTTGTCAAAATTATTTATATCCCAATCCATTTAGCCACTCGTTGATGGCATTGGACTGACTGCCGGCACTTGCACCACGGGTTTGGAATCCTGTGGCATTGACGCTGGCTTGTGGTTCCTGCTGACGAATAACGTTGATGGCATCAGCCAGTCCGCTGCCTTCGTGCGTAGTGAACACCATGACATTCTTGCCGCTCAGGTCGTAGGTGTCGAGGAAACTGTAGATAGGCATCGGCACGGTGTACCACCATACCGGGGTGCCGATGATGATGTTCTGATAGTCGGCCAGGTTTGTCAGCATCGAAGTCAGTACGGGATGTGTGCCTGCTTCCTTCTCATTGCGGGCAAAATCGGCCAGTTCGTTGTAAGTCACAGGATAGTAGCCGTCGGCCACGGTGATGCGGTGCATGTCGGCTCCTGTGCGGTCTGCAATCTGCTGTGCCACCCATTGGGTTGCACCCAACTCACGATCTTTGTAATTGAAGACCTGCGTTGCTCCCGTCGAAGCATCCACGCCATCGGGAACGGTCTTAGAGAAATAGACCACTAACGTCTTCCCGTTCGGATTGTCGATAGGCTCGATTGGAGCGTTTGTGTTGTTGTCGTCGTCACTCGAACAAGCGGTCAGCAAGGCCGTCATCATTACTGCTGTAAATAGGATCTTCTGCATATAATAAATAATGTATTGGTTATTTGATTATCTTTTTACCGTCGATAATTTGTATGCCTCGTCCTCCACTGGCCAGCATCCCGCCCAGTGTATATGCTCTTCCTGTGGCTACGCTTTCACGTTTTACACTACGAACGGCACTCGCCTCATTGGCAGGAAAGAAGAACTGCAAGGCATGGTAGCAGAATTCCCATACGGCATTGAAGTCGTGACGGCCACCCTCCTTCATGTGGTAGGAGAAGTTCGAGCTGTTAAATGTGCCGGTGAGTTTTGCCATCGCCAGTGCTTGGTTGTGGGTCTGGTCAATGCGCACGTCCTCGGTGCCCACGGCATACCACACGTAGAAGTCGTTCTTGTAGTTTGAGGCATTCACAAGGTCTGCCAGGAACTTTGCAGTTGCATCAGGATAGTAGGCTCCGCCATACATACCCTGACTCCAGTTGTCACCGCTCATGGGCAGATACATACGGCTGTAGGGGAAAGCCTGCTCGAAGACATACCACGTCGTGATGCTGCCCAGCGAGAAACCGCCGATGGCACGATGGGCACGCGAGGCAAGGATGCCTTCGGGTGTCGCCTCTGTCAGATAGGTGGAGTAGCGCGTCTCGACGGCTGGGATGAGGTCGTTCACATACTCCTGCGAGAAGACGGCTGCCTCGCGGGTGCTCTCGCCCCAATCCTTAGAACGGTTATCCTTATCCCATGTGGGCGATACGGCGATGAACGGACGGCAGAGTCCGCGCTGTATCAGGTTGTCGAAGATGTTCACCAGCCCTGTGCGACTATTACCGCTACGTCCCAGGAAATACTCCTGCGCAACGCCTGTCCAGCCGTGTAGCAGGTAGATAACGTCGTATTTCTGTGATGGGTCGTAGCCGTAAGGTACATAGACGTATGCTGGCTTGTGGGTCGTGGGCCGACTGGCAGAAGTATAGTCCTTCGACTCATACTCCACCAATTCTATTGTACCCTGCTGCGAAGCTGTTTGGAAAAACTCCGAAGGCACCGCAGTCGTGTACTGTATCTGGAAATCCGTCGGCACGTCGTCATTGGCTGAAACGTCTGCTGCCTCTTTTGAAGCACCGTCCAATGAACAGGCTGCACAACCCAACATCGAAGTCATCAGCATCATCATTGTAGTCATTGATTTTCTCATATTCCTATTCTTTCGGTAACTTATCGTATTCTTCTCTGCTCAGCATCTCGTCAGTCCACACCACGGCTGGACGGTCGGGATTGGTGCCTGCAGCCAGATGGGCGAAGCGCGAATGGGGTGCGGCACCATGCCAGTGCTTCACATTGGGCGGACACATCACGACATCGCCAGGATGTAACACCTCTACGGGCTGTCCCTCAATCTGGTGGTATCCGATGCCGTCGGTTGCTATCAGTATCTGACCTCCCGGATGGGTATGCCAGGCATTGATGACACCAGGCTCGAACACGACATAGTGAAGTCCGGGAGCGCCTGCCACATTGCTTCCCGACACCGTGTTTGCCAGACGAATCGGCCCGTTGAATGTCGGCAGGGTCAACGTGGAGTCAGGGGCAGCGAACATTAGGCTGTCATTCATCATCGGATGACCGTACTCCTCCATCTTCACTTTGGCATAGTACTCGTCCGTGATGGTATTATCCCTATCTGTCTTCGTCGATTCGGGTTGCCAATTCATATCGTAGATGACCACCTGAGAAAACCAGTTGTCCTTCGTGGCTCCGTGCCAATGGCGCACTCCTGCAGGAATCTGCAATACGTCACCGCGACGCAGAATCTGTGCAGGCTTGCCCTCCTCCTGATAGAGTCCCACGCCGTCGGTCACCAGCACCACCATTCCGCCGTGCCTGTGCCAACTGCTGTGCGCCCCTGGCCCGAACGTCACCACATTCGTCTGTGGGAAGTTGAACACCGAGTCCGGCGCAATCAGCGGTTTCAGATAAGCCTCGCCCGCAAATGCAGGATTCTCTATCCGCTCACCAACGGGAAACTGTATCTGTTCCTTAGTCACCCCTTCCGTTGCCACCTGCTTCTGTTCACTGCAAGCCGTCAGCCCCAGCAGCACCGCTGCCACAATAATAAAAAACTTTCTCATACGCTTAGAATCCGATTTCGGTGAGCCATTTGTCAATCTTTGTGTGCTTCGACTCCATATCCTTGCCGCCCATCTCCTTCGTCACGATACAGATGCCGTCGCGGTGGTCGCTCTCGGGCGTAGCCTTCACGATATCCTTCAAGGTCGATGACGGACCGCTGTATGCCGTGCAGAACGGGATGACCGTCTTGCCCTTCAGGTCGTACTGCTCCAGGAACGTATAGACTGGCATCGGAGCCGTATACCACCACACGGGAACACAGACGAACACCACATCATACTGCGCCATGTTCTCCACCTTTCCCTTAATGGCAGGCCGCTCGCCAGCCTCCTTCTCCGCTTTGGCATCCTCAGTGCAGGGCGTGTACTCCGTGGGGTACGCCTTTTCGCGGATAATTTCAAACTCGTCGGCACCCACCTTCTGTGCGATATACTGTGCCGCAGCCTTCGTGTTGCCACTCCATGAGAAGTAGGCAACCAGCGTCTTCTTTTCTTTCAGACTCATAACTTCTTTCTTTGTTGTTTTAGTTTCACTCGTTTCGTTACTCACTTGTTTTGCTTTCGCCGTGCAGGCACTCAGCCCGGCTACGGCCAACAGCATCACTGCCATTGTTGCGATTACTTTCTTCATATACTTCGATTTTTATTTTACGAGTGCAAAGGTACGAAGAAAGCCGTAAAGTCATTTTACAACTTTTGCGGCTTTTCTTTCACTTTTTGCCGAATCGACAAGTATCATTTCTTCGGCAGCAGCGACATGAACCACTTGGTAATCTCCGGGCTGTGGTGGCTCGGCATGATGAGCGGCTGCGCCGTGTCGAGGGCGAAGATGGCATCCATGTCCTCAGCCGATAGTGTGAAGTCGAAGAGGTCGAGGTTCTGCGCCATGCGCTCCTTCTTGGCCGACTTGGGAATAATGATGACACCTCGCTGCAGCAGATAGCGCAGGGCAACCTGCGGGCCTGTCTTGCCGTACTTCTCGCCGATGGAGATCAGCGTCTCGTTCTGGAAGAATCCGTTCTTGCCCTCGGCCAGCGGTCCCCAAGACATGTGGGCGATGCCCAGTTCGTCCATGTACTTGCGGCTCTCCACCTGCTGGCAGAACACGTGGGTCTCTATCTGGTTCACCTGCGGCACCACGTCGAAATGGGCGCACAGGTCGATGTAGTGGTCGGGATAGAAGTTCGACACGCCGATGGCTCTCAGTTTGCCCTCACGGTAGGCCTCCTCCAGTGCGCGGTAGGCGCCATAGCGGTCGCCGTAGGGCTGGTGCAGCAGCATCAGGTCGAGATAGTCGGTCTGCATCTTGCGCAGGCTCTCGTCGATGCTGGCCTTGGCCCGCTCGTAGCCGTAGTTGGTAAACCATATCTTCGACACGAGGAACAGGTCTTCGCGTCGCACGCCGCTCTTCTTCCAGGCGCGACCCACGCCCTCCTCGTTCTGGTAGGCCTGCGCGGTGTCTATCATTCGATAGCCCACCTCCAGCGCATCACTCACGCAACGCTCACACTCATCAGGTGACACCTGAAAAACTCCGTAACCCATCTGCGGCATTTCAACGCCGTTGTTTAATTTCACTGTCTGCATATTGCTTTATCGTTTTAAGTTTGAATCATGGTGCAAAATTACATAATAATCCCCGAACTCCTTTGACACAAAATTCGGGGATTCTTTCACTTTTTACTGAAAATCGCGATTGAGCGAGTGCAGAAGAGCGTGCTCATTCTGCCGAGCCGTTAGCGAATTCGACCGAAAGCCAAAATGTGTGAAGAGGCAGAGGCTTCATTCAACAATTCTCTTTTGCCCATTTATTATATAGGTGCCTTTCGCCAGTGCGTCGAGGCTCGGCGCGTTTGTCAGCAGTTTCTTGCCGTCGAGCGAATAGACATTGTATCGCAGGGCAGAGCCGGAGTGTGTCCCAGTGACAGACGAGACGTCGCTTAAAGCGATGAGCGTATATTGCTGACTGCCCAGCCCCAACTGCTCCGCATAACTGACGGTATGTGTGCCATGCAGGCTCTCAATCCGGCTGACGAGCGGACTTGCATTGTCGCCCGAAGTGTTCTGATGGTTGAACACAAGGTCGAGACAAGCCTTGTCGAGGGCTACAGGGTCTGTAGAAGCGAGGATGCCAATGTCCTTCATCTGCGGTGTGGAGGGATGTCCGTCGCAGTCGCAATCGATGCTGAGATTATTCATCACGTTGATGTAGACGATATCCCTGCCTTCTTGCTTGAAATAGTTGTGGACAGCCTGTGCCGCTGCCGCCATTGATTCCAGGAAAGAGTCCTGATTGTTGTTGAAAATACTCCCCGACGTGCGGCTGCCTGCTGAGTGGATATAGACCTTTCCGCTGCTGGAGGCCATGCCTATCGACTGGTTCTTCAGCACACCGCCGAAACCACCCATGGCATGTCCCTTGAAGTGAGCCAGGTTAATCATGAAATCATAGTTTGCCAGATGGCTTCCCACAGCATCGTGCTTAATCCACTTCGTGTCGGTGACAGGAATCATCATCTCGCCCTCCTCATCCATAATGTCTACCGTGGCTATGTCGCCGTAGCCTCGCTGCTCTATAACCTGCCTGTGGCGGGCCGTTGTAGAGCGGCTGCCGCCGTATGCTGTGTTACACTCTACGATGTTGCCGCCAACCTTCTGCACCAGATTCTTGATAAACTCAGGACGCAAATGGTTGGACTGGGCCGACTCGCCGGTGGAGATTTTTACCGCCACTCGCTGCCCTTCCTTTGGAGTCACGCCCATCGCCTCGTAAATCTTCACCAGCGACTCTGGAGTTATCTCGTTAGTGAAATACACGGTAGCACTTTGCCCGAAAGCACCAACAGCCGTCAGCACGGTCAATGCCAAAACATACAACGTCTTCATAGCCATATATATTACGGTGTGTTACAAATACGTCCCGAAGAACTCAACTAACTTCCGTCGCTCCTGCTCCACATACTCCTCGACGTAGTAGGTCTTGATGTGGGTGGCACCGGGGATGACGAACAGTTCCTTCCTATTGGTGCCTGTAGCCTTCTCCATCGCCTCGTCGGTCATATACTTTGAGTCTGCCTTCTCACCCGCCATCAGCAGCAGTGGCTGGGTGATGAGTTCCATGCGGTCGGTGGCATCCCACATCATCAGGTCGAGCATACAGGCTACGGGAGCCGATGCGCCGTCGTTCTCATGACGGTATTTCGACGTACCATAGTAGAAGATGCCCTCGCGGTAGAGGTCGAAGGGCATGGCAGCGAGTTGTTCCTCGGTGGGGATGGCTTGCTTTGGAGGATAGGCCACCACGCCTGTCTCTGCCTGGTGCTGACGGGCCTCGGCAGCCTCCATCAGCCGCTGCTGAACGGTAGAGAGTTGCGAGTCACCGTAGCCGTTGCGACGTACACGCCCCGTGTTGAACATGCTCAGCGCAGCCACTGCCTTGATGCGGTGGTCGCTCTGTGCCGCTGCCACGGTGTAGCCGCCACCACCGCAGATGCCGAAGGCTCCGATGCGTTGCTTGTCAACGCCTGGGTACTGTGAGATAAAGTCTATCATTCCACGGATGTCCTCGATGCGGTTCGCAGGGATGTCGTTGCCGCGCGGCTGCCCCGCGCTCTGTCCCTGATAGCGGGCATCGCAGGCGATGGCCACGTAGCCCGCATCGGCCAGTTTCTGAGCGAATAGTCCGCTCACCTGTTCCTTCACGCCCCCGTTGGGATGGCTCACCACTATGGCGGCATACGAGCCGTCTTTGGTATAGCCCTTCGGCGTATAGACGTTGGCCGACACGCGCAGCCCGCCTACCTCGTAACTTACGGGGTGCAACTGCACCTCGCCCACCACGTTTTCCGTCAAGGCACCGTCGTAGACCAGTCCCCAAGGATTGAGTTTTTCCTGTGCCATCGCACCTGTTATTGTTGCTGCCATAAGCATTGATAAGAATATACGTTTCATCTTCCTGACTGATGATTACTGAAATTTCTTGCCCGAACCCCAGGCCTGACCTACGCTGTCGCCTACAGCGCGGTAGCACATCCCGGCGGCATCGAAGACGATGGGCTTGAGTTTGGCGAGGTCCACCTTCCCGTCGGTGAGGATGCTCTCGTCGGCACTCTGGTTCACCACCTCACCGATGAGCATACCGTCCTCGAAACTCACCACGCGGCACTCCAGCGTGAGCGGATACTCGTTGATGATGGGGGCATCGACGTTGGGACTCGGTGTCACGGTGAATCTCACGCGGGCCACCTTGTCGGACACCTTGTTGCCGCTCACCAGTCCGAAGTAGTCCGACTCGGCCACCGTGCGCTCGTCGGCAAAACTGACGGTGAAGGCTCCTGTCTGCTCCAGGTTCTCCGTCGTCTTGTGCCTGGCCAGACTTATCACAATCTGCTTGTAGTCCAACTGACCGGCCCATGCAGCCATCATCACGTCGGGGTTGTGGTCTTTGTCCCATGTGGCAATCATCACGCAGGGCTGCGGAGTGGTCACCAGTGCGTGGTCGGCACCGAAGTTCTTCCGTCCGGCCACCTCTTTTGCTTTTTCTTCTGTAGTGTTCATATTCACGTTCTCATTACTTTGGTTTGACTTCCCACCCGTGCAGCTTGCCAACGTCAGCAGCAGGGCGAAGGATAGAATGACTTGTTTCATTGTTTGTATGATGTTTACCGTTTGACATACTTTGGCATTACTTCTTTACATTTTCACGGGCTTGATGCCGGTGGTGTCGTCGCTGTCAGGCTCGTTTTTCCACAGGTGCAGCAGGGCATTGTAGGCATACTGGAAGGCATAACTGCTGGTGTGGGTGGCTCTAGGAAGGACGGCATAGTAGAAGTTGTGCTGTCGCTTGTCCGTGCCGAAACTGAACTGCGGCAACTGTTTCATAGCCTCTGTCTGCGGGGTGAGCATCGGCTCGGCGATGTCGTCGCTGCCTGTCATGACGTGGATGAAGAAATCGCGGCTGGTGTAGTTCTGTTCTGTGACGGCCGCAGCGAGATATTCGGCAGTGCCCGTCGGATTGGAGCGACCGGCCTGAGTGCCGAGTGCCCAGCAGTCGCCACTGGTGGGTATGTAGTAGCGGAAGAGGTCGAGTGCCTTGGTGAACGTCCACCAGGTGCAGACACTACCCATCGAGAAACCGCCGAAGGCCCGGTGATTGCGCGAGCGGCGCAGGTCGGCACGGCTACCCACGGTGGCGTAGGTACGGAAGGTGCCCTCCACGGCAGGAATGAGGTCGTCTGCAAGTTCAGTGGGGAACTGCTCTACGGCAACGCCTGAGCCGGCAACGCTGGTGTCGCCGTCGCCGCTCAGATAGAACGTTGGAGCCACGACGATGCAGGGCTGACAGTCGCCATGCTCAATCATATTGTCGAGGATGTTCTTGAACTGACTGTTCTGTCCAACACCGCCGAGATAGGTGGCCTGTGAGCCGCCTCCTCCGTGCATGATGTAGAGCACATTGTAGCGCGATGTAATGCCCTCGTCGTAGCCGTAGGGCAGATAAACCAGTGCATATTTCTGCATTGGCTGACCAGTGGCGTAAGAGGTGGTCTGATAGTCAAGACGGACGACACGCCCCTGCTGCGTGGCTGCCTGACGATAGCCCGAGGGCAGATCGAGGATGTCGGCACTGATGACATTGGCATCTGCGCCGTCGTCCTGCAGCTCATCCTCCGCAGCAGCCTTCTGTTCCTCGGCGTTCAGGAAGTCGAGCATCCAGTCGATGGCCTGCGTCTGCTGCTGTCCATAGAAGCCGTGGCCGGCACCCTCGATGCGCTTCAGTTCTGCCGAGGCATAGCGTTCCACCATGCGCTCGGAATAGGAGATGGGGGCTATGTTGTCGGCCGTGCCGTGGATGATAAGCACGTCCTTCTGGAACTTGGGCAACTCGGTGTAGATGTCGTAGTCGTAGGCATCGGTGGCGTAGATGCTGCCGAGGGTGACACCCCACAGCGAGAACGTCGAGGGGATGTCCTCACGGCGCGGGTACCACTCATGCACATCGTCGGGGATGACCAGCGCGGGATAGATGAGCACCGCCGCCCGCACCATATCGGGATAGTCGGCAGCGGTCATGGCCGTCACCATGCCGCCCTGGCTGGCTCCCACCAGATAGATGCGGCTGGCATCCACGCGGCTGTCCTCGGCAAAGTGGCCGATGACCGCCCGCAGGTCGCTCTCCTCCGTGCGGATGCTCATGTCGGTGGTGGCTCCGTCGCTGCGGCTGCTACTGGTGGCTCCGCAGAAATCGAAGCAATAGACCATGTAGCCTCGCGCGGCCAAAGCCCGTGCATACGCTGCTCCGCCGCTGTGACTGCCACCGAAGCCGTGGGAGTAAATCACCATCGGCATACGCCCTTGGATGCCTTCCGGCACGTAGGCTACGCCATAGATGCGGTTGTCGCCACGCTGGCACCATACTTCTTCCGTCTGATAACTGTAGGTGGTGCCGTGGTCGATGACAGCGGAACGTGCCGGTGTCACGAAGCCCGAAGACTGTTGCTCCGAGGTCTGCACATACTCGTCGGTGTCGCTGGTGCAAGCCGTGCCGGAGCACAGCCCCAGCACGGCCATTATCACGTGGAATAATCTTCCGCTCATAGATTTTCCTTCAGAAATTTCTCAATCAGCGCGAGGTTCTGCATAACGTACTCCTCATGGTCGTACATCTCGAAATGGAGGGCACCGGGGATGACATGCAGCTCCTTCACCTCGGAGGCAGCGTTCTGGTACATCAGTTCGGCACCGGGACGGGTGAAGGCCTGTTCGCCGGTGATGACGAGGTAGGGTTTGCGGAAGTCGCGGATAATTTCCGTGGGATGGAACTGGTGCCAGGTGAGCTGGCTCCATGTGGGCATCTCGACCATCTGAACAGCGGCACCACGGTTGGGGTCGAAGTAGTAGAGCGCGCCTTCGCTGCCTTCCTCAATCATGTGCAGGCGTTCCGGCTCTGCACCGTTCTCGTAGTCGGCCTTCATCTGCAGCAGTTGCTCGTCGGTGGCGGTGACAACGATATCCATGATGGTGAACGGCACGATGCTCACCACAGCCTTCATCCTCGGGTCGTCCTTCACACCGCAGGGCAGATAGACGCCCGAACCGCAGATGCCTATGCCAGCAATGCGGTCGGCATCGACGTCGGAGAGTGTCTGAGCGAAGGTGATGGCTGAGCGCCAGTCGCTGCCCTTCACCTCGGGGTCTTCGTAGGCACGGGGATGCCCCTCGCTGGAGCCTACAAACGAGTGGTCGAACACCATCGTGGCATAGCCGCGGTCGGCCAGCAACTGGGCATAGAGGCTCTGCGTGAGTTCCTTCACGCTGGCCATCGGGCCGCCGATGATAACAAGGGGAAGTTTCTCGTCGGCCCTGCGCTGGCGGGGACGATAGACAATTCCTGCAAGCCAGAGCTTGCTGTCCTGATTCTGAAACACGACCGGCTGGCGGTCAACACGCTCGATGGGAGCCTTTGCAATCTTCTTTGTATCCATGATTCTTTTCTTTTTGTTTGATAAAAGTTTCTGGGTGCAAAGGTACGCACATTTCCGCATCCGGTTGATACACCGATTTCCGATTGTTTTTCATGGATTGCGGTTTCCGTCGATTTACTGCCTGAAATCACTCGGACTTACCCCAAGATTCTTTTGTACATAGCGGCTGAAATGGCTCTGCGAGGAGAAGCCAAACTGGTCGCTGATGTCGGTGAGCGAGAGGCGCTTGTCGCGCAAGAGGCGTGTCAGTTCGATGGTGGCATAGCGGTCAATCCAGAAGCCTGCTGTGCGCCCGCTGAGCTTCTTCGACACCTCCGAGAGGTACTTTGGTGTGACGCAGAGTTTGTCGGCATAGTAGGCCACGTCACGGTTACGGCGGTAATCGCCCCGCTCCAGCAAGTCGATGAAGCGCTTCATCACCGAAGCCGTCAGTGCAGAAATCTCCGGCTGCCCGTACAGGTGGGCATGAAATTCATAAAAGTCGCAAAACATCATCTGCGTGGCGGCCATCACGGCATCGCCCTGAAAACTCTGGTGCGGTTTGCGGATGCGACGGATGATCTCGTCGAAGTCGTGTTCGCAGAGCCACCTGTCGCGCTCACCGAGGTGCATCACGGGATTGATGAACATCGTCATGCCGCCCACGATGCCGTAACTCGTGTGCGGTGTGCAAGCCTCCATGAAGCCCGGCTCTATGAAGATAACCTTTGCACGGAAATTCTCCGTCGGCTGAATCTCCGTCACCAGATGGTTGGCTATGATAATCACGCAGTCGCCCTTCACCATACGCACCTCCTCACCACTATATTTCATCACACATTCGCCGTCAGTAACAAACGCATGCGTGAAACAGTTCCTCAACTCGAAGTCGAAGAGTGCCTGTAGCCTGTCGCTCACGATAATGCTGTCCTGTTGTAGTTCCATACTGTCTGCAAAGGTACGAAAAATCCCCGAGACTTCCTTGGAAATCGCGGGGATATTAACTAGTTTTCACTTCTTCGGCAGTACATTAGTCTTCGATTCGCCAGTTCAGCATAAACTGCTCTGCCTGTTTGTAGTCCATGTTGAAGAAACGCTGTTCCTTGTTCAGCGAACGGATGGCCTGCATGTCGGCATCGGAGAGGGCGAAGTCGAATATCCGGGCATTCTCCATGATGTGCTGCGGATTGCGCGAGCCGGGGATGACAGAGAGACCTTCCTGCAAGTGCCAGCGGAGGATGACCTGCGCGGGCGACTTGTGGTGACGCTCGGCAATTTTCACGATGACGGGGTCTTTCAGCAATGCCCCTTGCGACATGGCACCACCCAGCGGGAACCAACACTCTACCTGCAAACCGTATTCAGCTGCCTTCTTGCGGATGTCAAGACGCTGGGCGTAAGGGTGACATTCTATTTGAAGAACGACAGGCTTTATCTCGGCCTTCTCCATGATGAGGTTGAACACAGAATCGTTGGCATCGAAGTTGGAGATACCCAGCGCACGAACCTTCCCAGCACGGACGGCCTTCTCCATATCCTTCCACGCCCCGACGAAATCACCCATTGGCTGATGCACGTAGAGCAGGTCGATGTAGTCCGTCTGCAATCGCTCCAGCATCTTATCAATAGCCTCGCTAGTCTTTCCCTCTCCATACTCACTGGGCCAGAGTTTGCTTGTAATCCAAAGGTCCTGACGGGGAATGCCGCTCTCCTTGACAGCCTCACCCACACCGCGCTCGTCTTGATAGGCATGAGCCGTGTCAATATGACGATAGCCCATGCGCAGGGCAGCCAGCACACTTGCCTTAGCCTGTTCGTTAGTCATCTGATAGGTGCCGATGCCGAACTGTGGCATCCTTATATTCTCGCCCAAAGTCAGTGCAGGCTCGAATCGCGGGTCGGGCTCTGCCAACTTCGTGAAGATGAGTGCCGACAGTCCCCAGCCCTTCGGCTGACGGATATACACCTCGCTCACCATGAACGGGAAACGCACCTGATGGCCGCCCACCTCAGAGGTCAGATGAATGTTGCTATACACTGTGCCGACGTTCTTGTCCGTAAACTTCACCTCCTGCGAATGGATGTCAGCGTGTTTGTACCAGATCATGCCACCACGAATGATATCCACTTCCTGTTGCTTGCCCCAGCCGCCACCCATGTGGACGAACTGCGCATTGTCCAAGAACAACTCCGCCAGACGGTCGGCATTTTTCTCCGCCATCCAAACCCACTTCTGATTCGAGAGGTCTATCAGCTCCTGTTCTTCCTTACTTACCTGTGCAAATGCCGTCATGCTTACGATAACCAGCACTGCGAAAATCATCATTTTCTTCATTTTGTTATACGTTTTAATATTCGACGGTGCAAAGGTACGAAGAATCCCCGCAACTATTTTGACAATAATTACGGGGATTCTTTCACTTTTTTCCGAAAACAATTCTATTCCCTAAAGTCAGTAGGCGAAGCACCGAGATACTTCTGCACATAGCGGCTGAAGTAACTGGGTGAGGAAAATCCGTAGAGGTCGGTGAGTTCGGTAAACGAGCGTTTCTTGTCGCGCAACTGGCGGCTGATGTCAAGCACGGTGAAGCGGTTAATCCAGTAGTTGGCTGGGAATCCACTTACCTTCTTGCACACTTCGGAGAGGTATTTTGTGGTGACGAAGAGTTTGTCGGCATAATAGGCTAACTCTCGGTTTCGCCGGAAGTCGCCACGCTCTAACAAAGTCAGGAAACGCTCCATCAGGTCGGCATACTGCGAGGAAATCTTTTCGTTCCCATACAGTTCGGCATGGAAATCAAAGAAATCGATAATCATGCACTGCACGGCATTGATCATGGCGTCGCGGTGGAAATGATGCGTGTCGGCTAAAGCCCAGCGCCGCTTGATGTAGTCGAAGTCCAAGGCGCATACCTTCTGCTGTGCCTCCGTCAGGTGCATGATGGGATTGTTGAACAGAGCCAGCGAACCTTTCATGCCGTAGTTAGACTGCGGTGTGCTGATCTCGATGAACTCTGGCGTGACATAGATGACATCCACACGGAAATCCACACTCTCAAGAACCTCCGACACCAAATCACCCCTTCTCACTATCAGGCATTCGCCCGCTGACAGCGTATATACATTATTATTATACGTGAACTCGCAACTTCCCTCATGACAAT
>JAEETC010000270.1 GCA_016286585.1 Prevotella sp.
TTCGCTAACTCGGCAGTAGTGCCCAAGTCCTTGGCATCGCGCGTCTTGAGCCATCCGCCGACGCAGAAATTCCAGAACGAGTCGCCGGGCTTGACAGAGCGGTCCATCCAGGGTTCATTGATGAAAGTCTCCTTGGCCAGTTCCCCGGCAGGATCGTAGGGTGGATTGGGATTCACGGGATTGTCTGCTGTGCCGATTGCGTCGGTACACGACGTCAGCATTATCATGGCACCGCAGATGGTCAGGGTGGCGGCGAGCACCCAACGATTCATTCTTTTCATATCAGTATTCATTTTGTTAGTATTAATATCGTTAGTGATTAGGTCGCAAAGATAAAAATAAATTGTGGAATAAATCATAAAAGCCATGCACGCATTTGGGCCATGTACCAAATGCGTGCATGGTTAATGATGCAGACAAGAAGACTTTGACTTCCTGTCAATGGTGTTTTAGAAGAACACGGTGGCAGAAATCTGCCAGGTGCTGGACTTGGGCTTGAGCTCGTTGTTATTGTCCTTGGCTTTGTTAATCTCAGCCTCCAGCTCACCAGTCTTGGCGATGCCAAGGCTGTAGACGGCACCCACCTCAAAATGCTTGTTGATCATGACACCTGCACCGAAGTTCCAGTTGAACATCGATTTCTTCATCTGGAACGTGCTCTTATAACTGCTCGACTCGTTCCAGGTGAACTCGTCCTTACCGACATTGAAACCGAGTTGGGGACCAGTGGTCAGATAGATGCCGGCCTCTTCATTGAACTTGAGGTTTAATCGGAGGTCGATGGGCACGATGATGCTCTGGCGCTTGATCTTCTCACCATCGACCTTGCTGTTGGCCTGCTCGTAAAGTGCGCCTGCCTGCACTCCCAGGAACGGCAGAAAGTCGATCTTCAGCGTCGGACCAATGAAGAAGCCAATACCAGCCTCAGACTTGACGGCATCGTTGTCGATGCTCATCTTGGTACCATTAATACCACCCTTGACACCAAATGCGACGCCTTGGGCACTTGCAGGTATCACGGCGAACATGGCCATGACTACCATAGAAATAATCGTTTTCTTCATACTTGTGTTGTTTTATTATTAATAATGTAGTAATATGAACTGAAGCCTTATTCAGACTCAATCGTCATCATTGGACAGACCTGCACGATATTCTGCGGGTGTCACACCGTAACAGCGTTTGAACTGTTCACGCAGGTTTGGAGCGGTGAACCCCACCTGACGAGCCACCTCGGCGATGGTCATCTCTGGGTGTTCGGTGAGCAGGACATAGGCCTCTTCCATTCGAATGGCATTGATATATTGGGGGAAGGACATGCCGTCGGCATAGGCCGAAAGCAGGTCGTTCAAACGGTGGCGACCAATGCCGAAGCGCTTCGTGATGTCTTCGCGCATCAGGTCGATATCAGCATAAAGCCGTTCCTTACGGATAGTAGCGTTAATAATCTTAAAGAGGTCTTGACTCATGTCGATTTCTCAATATTTGGTGCAAAGTTAATGAAAAACATACGGAATCAGGCCAAAAGCGATGCACGCATTTGGGATATGTTCCAAATGCGTGCATTGGAAACGGGACGGCAAGGCAAATTATGACGTTTTCTTCCGCAAATTGGCGGGCTTCATCATATGGATTACTTACACATAATGCCTTGACTATGGCTGTATGTCTGCGTACTCACGGACGACGTCGGTGATGTTCGCCTTGCCAAGCTTGTCGCACTCTCGCGTCGTGGTGAGGAGTGCGGCAGAAAGGTGCCTGGTTTCTCGGAGTAAGGGGAAACCTTTCTTGGGCCCAACCGCATGGTCACTTTGACAAAGGACGCTACATCCTGAATGCAAGTGCAAGGTTAAGACATTTTGAAAGTGCATTGGCGGGTTGTGGCAGGAACGATGAGTAATTATAACAATCGTAAAAGATGTTAAAAACAAGGCATGGCATATAATTTTATGTCCACAAGCTTGTGGGCTAACTGGTTTTTGTATACCTTTGCAAATAACAAGTTCAATGGTAAACAATTAAAATAGGATATAATGAAAAGGATTTTTATGAACCTCAGACTCCTGGCCACCGTGTTGCTTGGCATCATGGTATTCTGTGGCTGTGAAGAGATTGAGAAGCTTGACAAAGAATCGGAAGAACGTAATCTGAGGAACCTGACCGAATGGTCGGTAAACAGTTTTACCAGCGAATCAGCCATCTCAAAATTCGGCTATGAGAACTGCTTCAAAATCGTTGCGATGGAAGATTATTGGTGGGATGAATTCATGTCTTTCGATCACGGAGCCCAGTATGACGTGAGCAAGAATGATTTTTCAAGTGTACGGTCGCTATTCTACTGCCAGAACTCTATGAGCCATATCAGAATTGGTGAGATCATCTGTAACAAGAGCATTGCCAACGACCTGCTGACCATCTTCCGCCAGCTCTATGAGGCAAACTACAACATTGAGTCGCTCATGCCGGTGAACAACACAGATTACAGCATGTTGACTGAGCAGGCTAGTCCCAGTTTTAACTTTACATTCTGTTTTCACTATAACAGTACCCCTATAGATGAGATGCATTTGAAAGGACTCGCAGTAGTCATCAATCCGTATACTCCACCTACTGCTGACGATTTGGCAGTGAAGTTGTTTAAACAGCACGGATTCACTTGGGGGGGGGATGTGTCTGGTGGGAAACGATACCGCTTCGAAAAGAAATAGGAACTTCATTTCAGCTTCATCAGCAGGATGCCGATGACGATCCAGATGATCTCACGGACTCGGCAGATGATGCTGACGAAGATGCCGAGGGCTGCGGAAAGGCCGAGGGCAGCGATGGAGAGCACGAAACCACCCTCCTGGACTCCCAACTGCATGGGCAGGAAGCCGATAAGGTTGGCGAACAGCGTGGTGAACGACACGATGAGGATGGAGTGCAGATAGGTAAGCGTGAGACCCGTGAAGCCTCCGCCACAGTCGATGCCGAAGAGCAGGAGCATGAAGAACACCTCGCTCGACT
>JAEETC010000271.1 GCA_016286585.1 Prevotella sp.
ACCGAATGACACTGCAAGTGACTTATGGTATGTCGAAGTTCACGAGTTTCCGAGCCATGCAGATTGATTCACTTATTCGCGTCTCAACAGCTGAACAAATCCGGGCTAACCCAGACAGTTACATAGGCGGCGAGACGTTTAGCATCTTCAAGAACTATCCGCAGGGGCGCTTCACCGTCATCGACAAGGTTTCCACGGACTGGTTCTTATACGAAGAGGACATTCCCACGCAGGAATGGACGCTGACCGACGAGACGTGTGAGATATTGGGCTATGAATGCAAGAGTGCTGTGTGTGACTTCCGTGGCCGACGGTGGACGGCATTCTATACAGACTCTGTGCCTGTAGCCGATGGACCGTGGAAGTTTGGTGGCCTGCCGGGGTTCATCATGCAAGTCTATGACGAGGGGCATCAGTATGAGTTTACCTGTGTGGGCATAAACTCCAAGGCCGACCGAGCCATCACCATACCCGAAGTGCCGTTCAACAAAACCACTCGCCCAAAATTCTATGCCACCAAGTTAAGGTTTGACACCGATCCCTTCGCATATATGATGAACGTAAATGGTGTCAACGTGCAAGTGAAGGGTGCCGACGGCCAGCCTCGCACTGACATCACTCAACCACGAACCTTGCAATACGACTACATCGAACGCGATTGGAACTAATACCTTATGAAGCGACTCGTCATCCTATTATTATACGTGTACCTTCACCTGCCCTTCTGCTACGGACAGGTGAAGGCACTTGTTGGCTCTGTGACCGACGAGGAAAGTGGTGAGCCTGTGGCTGGTGCCATCGTGCAGGCCGTCGGCGGGAAAAACTATACTTTCACCACCAATGACGGGCGTTTCTCCTTAAAGGGTGAGGCACGGCAAATCCGTGTGCAGTCTATGGGCTATCGTAGTATCGTCGTAGATGTTTCTGAAAGTCCGATGCACATCAAGATGAAGGCGGAGGCCACACAACTGAAAGACGTTATCATCAAAGCTCCCGACATTATCCAAAGAAGCGACACGCTGGTCTATTCCATGAGCAAGTGGGCGCAAAAACAAGACCGCAACATGGCCGACGTGCTACGTCGCTTGCCGGGCGTGGAGGTGGCAGAGAACGGAGCTATCAAGTACAACGGCGAGCCTATCAACAAGTTCTATATCGACGGCTCTGACTTTGTAAACGACCGCTACGGCGTGGCCACCAATAACATTTCCCCTGACGACGTGGCCAGCGTAGAGATTATGGAGAACCACCAGCCCGTGAAGGTGCTTGAAGGACTGGAGTTCTCACAGCAAGCCGGACTGAACATCAAACTGAAAGAAGCCGCCCGCGCCCGCTGGATTGGCATCCTGAATGGCGGCATGGGTGCTAAACCTCTGCTCTACGATGCATCTGTGTTTGCCATGCGCATTGCCAGGAAATGGCAGAACATGGAAACGTTGCGACTGAACGATACGGGATGGAATCCCAACAGTCAGAGTCAGCGGCATACTGACAACACACTCCCGGGCAGTGTCTATAATGACAATCCGTGGCCTGGCTATATCGCCATCGGCACCACCTCTGCGCCGCTTAACGAACTGCGCACCCGTGACAATCTTTCATTTCTGGCACAGTCGAGCAATTCCCGTCATGTAGCCGATGGTCTTGATGTCAAGCTGAATGCTACCTATCAAGCTGACCGTTTGGACTTCACCAATTCCTGCACTACTCGTTATTTCGACAAGAATATACCCTCGTTCTTAGAGCAGAACACTATGCGTAGCCACGAACACCTGCTAAACGGCGAATGGTCACTGCAACTGAATCGGCACAATAACTATCTGAAAGACAATCTGAGCGTGGATGCCCTGTGGAATCATGCTACGTCTGCCGTCAGCGGTACGCAAACACTACAGCAACAGTCCGACCTCCCATCCTTTGACATCACCAACGATTTGCAACTGGTTCGCCGAATCGACAGCCACCTACTGACCATCTCGTCGCACAACCGCTATGCCCATCGACCCCATTCGCTTACTGCCGATAACATTCTGCAAGACCTCACTACTGACGACTTCCGCTCTGTTACTGAAGCCCGTTATGGCTGGCTACTCCGTCGTTGGTCGTTCTACGCCCGTTGCGGCATCGACCTCAATCTGCACCGTTTCCAAAGCATTCTCAGTGGTCTCATGCTCCCCGACTATCCTTTAGATGGCCATCGAAACTTCACCGTCCTCAAAACTTACGCCTCGCCCGAAGCCCGTTATCAGCACCATCGCTGGTGGCTTACGTTCTCACTGCCCATTAGCTACTATTATTATCATGTGGCAGACCGATTGGCTGACACCTCTACGGGAAAGCACTTTATGACCATCTCGCCAATGGTCTATGTTCGTCACCAACTCACGGCAAAGACCGAGCTCTCTGCTTATCTCAATTACAGCCTCCAGCCAGTTGCGCCAAGCAGTTACACGCAAACCGTCGTTATGTCTGACTTCCGAAACCTCACCTTTCAGACACCATCAGCAGAAAGCATACGGCAACGTTCGGCTTTCATCAGACTGCGTTATCGGAACCCCATCACCTCGCTCTTTGCCAATCTTTCTGTCAAATACCAACAGGATTATCAGCCCCTGATGCAAAACCAGCTGTTCATCGGCGACCGCATTCTAACTGATTTTGTCACTTGTGGGAACAATACCTCCATCACCCAACTCAATGGCGGCATCAGCAAAGGTCTTTGTTCAGCCAAAATCACCGTAGGCATTGATGCGTCTTTTGGGCACTCCAGCGCCAGGATGATGCGGCAGAGCGTGGAACAGCCTTACACCTCTACCTTCATCACCCTTGCGCCCAAGTTCACTTGCAAATTCACGCGCTGGCTCACCTCTGACTATCGACTGACTTACACAAACAACCAATACAAGGTCGATGCAGTAAAGGCCACCCACAGTGCCTTACGTCAGAACCTTTCCGTTACGTTCCTACCTACCGACCAGTGGCATATTGCCTTCGGCG
>JAEETC010000071.1 GCA_016286585.1 Prevotella sp.
GCTGGGCATCAGCTATGAGATTCTCGTGGCCGACGATGCCTCACCGATGAAGGAGGCCATCAGGCAGAATGAGGACATCAACGCCCTACCCCACTGCCGGTATATCGTGAAAGAGACGAACAGCGGCAGTGCCGCCACGCGTAACTTCCTCGGGGCTCAGAGCCAGTACCCTTGGCTGCTGTTCCTCGACTGCGACATCTCCATACCCGACGACCACTTTCTGGAGCGCTACGTGACGGACGACCACGAGGGTGTGGTGAACGGCGGCATCAGGATCACCGACGACGATGGGCTGCGCCACAACCTGCGCTATCTCTACGAGAAGGCCGCAGAGCCGGCACATACGGCTGAGAAGCGACAGGCGAACAGGTACCAGGAGTTTCGCTCGACGAACTTCATGATCGAGCGACGGGTGTTTGAAAAGTGCCGCTTCGACGAGCGGTTCACGAGGAGCGGCTACGAGGACGTGCTGTTCGGGAAGATGCTGAGTCAGCAGCAGGTAAGCGTCACGCACATCGACAACCCAGTGATGATGACGGAGTTTGAGCCGAACGCCGACTACGTGCGGAAGATTGAGCGCAGTCTGCGGACGCTCTACACGTTCCGCAACGAACTGCGTGGCTACTCGCGCATCCTGACCTTCGACAGCGGCATCCATATCGGCGCAGTCAGGGGGATGATCCGATTGTGGCACCGGCTCTTCGGGGGTCTGGAGCGACGGAATCTCTGTGGCAAGCGACCTTGCCTGAAGCTTTTCAACCTCTATCGATTGGGATACTATATTTCTGCAAAGGTTTACGGAGGTTTTTGAGTTATATCTATGATTAATTTTGGTTGTTTCAGAAAAAATCCCTATCTTTGCACTCACATTTGAAAAGAATCATAGAACAATAAAAAAAGGAATTAAAATGAAACCACTAAACAAACAATTTGCTCCTAAGAGCGTGATGCCTGAAAAGGTGATTCAGTTCGGTGAGGGTAACTTCCTCCGTGCATTCGTAGATTGGATTATCTGGAACATGGACCAGAAGACCGACTTCAACGGCTCGGTCGTTGTCGTACAGCCTATTGAAAAGGGTATGGTGGACTGGCTGAATGCCCAGGACTGCCTGTACCACGTGAACCTGCAGGGTCGTGAGAACGGCAAGCCCGTGAACACACTGGAGCGCATCGACGTGATCAGCCGCGCCCTGAACCCCTACACACAGAACGCCGCCTTCATGGCTCTGGCCGACCAGCCTGAGATCCGCTTTGTAATCTCGAACACTACAGAGGCCGGTATCGCCTTCGACCCCAGCTGCAAGCTCGAGGATGCTCCTGCAAGTTCTTACCCCGGTAAGCTCGTACAGCTGCTCTACCGTCGTTATCAGACCTTCAACGGCGACATGACGAAGGGTCTGATCATCTTCCCCTGCGAGCTGATCTTCCTGAACGGCCACGTGCTGAAGGAGTGCATCTATAAGTATATCGACCTGTGGAACCTCGGTGCCGATTTCAAGAAGTGGTTCGAAGAGGCCTGCGGCGTGTATGCCACGCTCGTGGACCGTATCGTGCCGGGCTTCCCCCGCAAGGAGATTGCCGAGATTCAGGAGAAGATCTCGTACCGCGACAACCTCGTGGTTCAGGCCGAGAACTTCCACCTGTGGGTGATCGAAGCCCCGAAGGAGGTGGCCAAGGAGTTCCCCGCAGACAAAGCTGGTCTGCACGTGCTGTTCGTGCCCTCTGAGGAGCCCTACCACAAGCGTAAGGTGACGCTGCTCAACGGCCCGCACACCGTACTCTCGCCCGTGGCTTTCCTGAGCGGTGTGAACATCGTGCGCGACGCCTGCAACCACGAAGTCATCTCGAAGTATATCCACAAGGTGCAGTTCGACGAGCTCATGCAGACCCTCGACCTGCCGATGGACGAACTGGAGAAGTTTGCCGGCGACGTGCTGGAGCGCTTCGACAACCCATACGTCGATCATCAGGTGACGAGCATCATGCTCAACTCATTCCCGAAGTTCCAGGCCCGCGACCTGCCCGGCGTGAAGACCTATCTGCAGCGCAAGGGCGAACTGCCCAAGGGTCTCGTGTTCGGTCTGGCTGCCATCATCACCTACTACAAGGGTGGCAAGCGTGAGGACGGTGTGGAGATCGTGCCCAACGATGACCAGAAGATCATGGACCTGCTGAAAGAGCTTTGGGCTACAGGCGACACCCAGAAAGTGGCCGACGGCGTGCTCGGTGCCGAATTCATCTGGCAGGAGAACCTGAACAAGATCCCCGGCCTCAACGAGATGGTGAAGCAGTTCCTCGACCTCATCAAGAGCATCGGCATGCTCGAGGCAGTGAAATCGATATTGTAGTTGAGAGTGAATTGAATAATTCTATCGAAATCAAGGGGGCGAGGGTTAATAACCTCAAGAACGTTGACGTCAAGATACCCCGAAACAAATTCATAGTGATTGCCGGAGTCAGTGGCTCCGGCAAATCTTCTTTGGCCTTCGACACACTCTATGCCGAAGGCCAGCGCCGTTATGTGGAGAGCCTCTCGAGCTATGCCCGACAGTTCCTCGGACGCATGAACAAGCCGGAGTGTGACTTCATCAAAGGCATCCCACCTGCCATCGCCATCGAGCAGAAGGTCATCACGAGGAATCCACGCAGTACCGTCGGCACTTCGACGGAGATCTACGAATACCTCAGGCTGCTCTATGCCCGTATCGGTCGCACCTATTCACCCATCAGTGGCGAGGAGGTGAAGAAACATACCACCGAGGACGTGGTGCAGAAGATGCTGGAGTACTCCAGCGGCACGCGCTTCGTGGTGATGGCTCCCATCCTGCTGCATGAAGGTCGGACGATGGAACAGCAGCTGAAGGCGTATATCCAGGAGGGCTATACAAGGATCTTTGCCGGTGGGAATTTTGTGCGTATTGACGATTATCTTGCTGCAGGCGATTGCCTGCAACAAGATATGTACCTTGTTATCGACCGGCTCTCGGCCGACAACACCCCCGACAACATCGCACGGCTCGTAGACTCTGCCGAGACGGCATTCTACGAGGGGCAGGGCGCCTGCCGACTGCTTTTCCCGCCATCGAACATCTTCTACGACTTCTCGATGAAGTACGAGGCCGACGGCATGACGTTCGAGGAACCCAACGACAACATGTTCTCCTTCAACTCTCCCGCCGGAGCCTGTCCTGAATGTCAGGGTTTCGGACGCATCATCGGCATCGACGAGAAGCTGGTCATCCCCAACACCACGCTCTCGGTCTATGACGGTTGTGTGGTCTGCTGGCACGGGGAGAAGATGAAAGAGTGGAAAGACTGGTTCTGTCAGCATGCTGCGAAAGACGACTTCCCCATCTTCGATCCTTATATGAACCTGACGCAACAGCAGAAAGACTGGCTGTGGCACGGGCTGCCCTCGGACAAGAAGAAAAAGGAACGTCCGTGTATTGACGCCTTCTTCGATATGGTCCGCGAGAACCAGTACAAGATCCAATACCGCGTGATGCTCAGCCGCTACAGGGGAAAGACCAACTGTCCTGCCTGTCACGGGACTCGTCTGAAGCCCGAAGCCAACTACGTGAAGATTGGTGGGCGCAGTATCACCGACCTCGTGCAGATGCCCGTGGTGAGACTGAAGGAGTGGTTCGACCGTCTGGAGCTCGATGCGCACGACCAGGAAGTGGGCCGTCGGCTGCTGGTAGAGGTGAAGAGCCGTCTGAAGTTCCTGCTCGACATGGGACTCGGCTACCTCACGCTCAACCGTCTGTCGAATACGCTCTCGGGTGGTGAGAGCCAGCGCATCAACCTCTGTACCTCGCTCGGCAACTCGCTCGTAGGATCGCTCTATATCCTCGATGAGCCGAGCATCGGACTCCATAGCCGCGATACCGAACGGCTGATCTATGTGCTGAAGGAACTGCAATCGCTGGGCAATACGGTGATCGTCGTGGAGCACGACGAGGATATCATGCGCGCTGCCGACTATCTCATCGACGTAGGCCCTGATGCCGGAAGGCTGGGCGGAGAGATTGTCTTTGACGGCAATGCCCGCGACATCACCCAGCAGGCGCTGAAGAAATGGCCTAAGAGCCACACCGTCAGATACCTGCTCCACATGGATGAGATACCCGTGCCGAAGACCCGTCGCCCGTGGAACCTGTGCGTTGGCATCAAGGGGGCACGGATGAACAACCTGCGAGGCATCGACGTGCGCATCCCCCTGAATGTGATGACCGTCGTGACGGGCGTCTCGGGCTCAGGGAAGTCCAGTCTGATCAAGGGCATCCTCTATCCGGCGCTCAAGCGACATATCGGAGAGGTCTGCGATGCCCCGGGCGAATATCTCGGACTGACCGGTGATACCGAAGCCATCAAGCATGTGGAGTTCGTCGACCAGAATCCCATCGGCAAGTCTTCCCGTTCCAATCCCGCCACCTATGTCAAGGCCTACGATGCCATCCGCGACCTCTTCGCCGAACAGCCCCTGTCTCAGCAGATGGGCTTCACACCCCAGTATTTCTCGTTCAACACCGAGGGTGGACGCTGTGAGGAGTGTAAAGGAGCCGGAGTGATCACCGTTGAGATGCAGTTCATGGCCGACCTCGTGCTCGAGTGCGAGGCCTGTCACGGGCACCGGTTCAAGAAGGAGATCCTCGATGTGATGTTCCAAGGGAAGAACATCGACGATGTGCTTAACATGACCATCTCCGAGGCGGTAGAGTTCTTTGGGGAAGGCGACAAGAGTCAGGAGTGCAAGACGATTGTCAAGCGACTGAAGACGCTGGAAGAAGTGGGACTGGGTTACATCAAACTCGGACAGAACTCCTCTACCCTCTCCGGCGGTGAGAACCAGCGAGTGAAACTGGCCTACTTCATCGGACAGGAGAAGCAAGAGCCTACGCTATTCATCTTCGACGAGCCGACCACCGGTCTGCACTTCCACGATATCCAGCGCCTGCTGCATGCCTTCGATGCCCTCATCGAGCGCGGCCATACCATCCTGGTCATCGAGCACAACATGGAGATCATCAAGTGTGCCGACTATGTCATCGACCTGGGGCCCGACGGCGGTGACCGTGGTGGAAACCTGGTGGCTGCCGGTACACCGGAGGAGGTGGCACAATGCGCCGAAAGTATCACAGGACAGTACTTAAAAGGGAAGTTAAAGGGAAGTTAAAGGGAAGATATGAGCAGAGAGGCCTCTCTATCCTTTATCAGAATCGTGATGGTGGGCATACTGCTATGTATGGCCGGCGGGGCGTCCGCAAAGGAAGATGCAGACACCCTGATACTGGAACGCATCTATGCCTACCGCAAGGCGAACCTCTCGGAGTTTGAATCGAAGGAGGACAATGTCTACACGAAGATCCGCTACAACGTCGAGAGCCGCAACGCTGTCCTCTGGCTCATCCCGTCGATGTATGTCCTGGCCAAGGATCCCCGCGAATATATACGCGAGGCCTACAGCAAGGTGAAGTTCCAGGATGTCCACAATTTCGACATCAACTCGCAGGTGCTCACGGGCACCATCCGGAAGAACCGGAAGGCCATGCCCACGCTCATCGACTTCATGACGCCCGACATCTACAATGTCGACTTCTACGAAGGTCATGTGCTGTCGCCCTTCAACAAGTGGAACCGTTACCTCTACCATTTCAAGCAGATAAGGCTGAGCAATGGTGCCACGCGCCTCGATTTCCGGCCTAAGTTATACAACACCCAGCTGCTGAACGGCTATGCGGTGGTGGAGACCGAGACAGGACGCATCCTCAGAACCGTCCTCAACGGCGAGTTTGACATGATCACCTTCCGCACAGAGATCACCCAGGACGAAGAGCCTGGGCGTACGCTGGGGCCTGCGAAATGTAACACTGCTGCCACCTTCCGTTTTATGGGCAACCGCATCTCGGTACTCTTCAACGCCTATTATAACTGCGATAAGAGTCTGCCCGACAGCATCACCGACGTGTCGAGCCGTGAGCTCATGGATACGTTGCGCCCCATACCCCTGAACCGTCTCGACAAGAAGATCTACGAGGCCTACGACGCAGAGACAGCGGCTGCCGATTCTGCCGCAGCAGCCCAAGCAGCCGTCGACACCCTGCCCCATAAGCCCAACCTCTGGAAGAAATTCTTCTGGGACACCGTCGGCGAGACCCTCGTCACACCCATCAAAGCAGAGACGGAATCGGGCAATGCCTATTTCCGACTCTCACCTATCATCAACCCCCTCTACATCAGTTACAGCCGCAGTCGAGGATTCCGTTACAAGATGAAACTGCGCACACGGTTCACCTTCTCCGAGCACCGTTACCTGACCATCGAGCCCACCGTAGGTTATAGCTTCAAAAAGCGGCAGATCTATTACAACATACCGATGCGGATGGTCTACAACCCCAAGCGCAACGGATATGCGGAGATCGTCTATGGTAACGGCAACCATATCAGCAACCCCACCGTGATGGATGTCATCAGCCGAACCCATCCGGACGTCAATCTCGACGACCTGCACCTTGACGAGTTCAAAGACAACCACCTACGCATCTTCAACAACATCATGGTCTTCGACTGGCTCGACATCGAGACCGGTCTTCTCTTCCACAATCGTAAAGCCATCGACCCCGAGTTGATGCGCGAGTATGGCATGCCCGTCGAATACCGCAGCTTCGCGCCTACCATCGGCATCAAACTACAGCCGTGGCTCAACGGAGGACCGCTCTTATCCGTCGATTGGGAACACAGTTTCAAGGGCGTCAACAAGTCTAACCTCGAATACGATCGCTGGGAGGTCGATGCACAATGGAAATACCACATCCCAGGTCTTCGACTGCTCAACATGCGTGCTGGATTCGGTCTCTATACATCGAAGGAAACCGACTATTTCCTCGACTTCACGAACTTCCGCGACGAGAACCTTCCCGAGGGATGGAACGACGACTGGAGCGGTAACTTCCAACTGCTCGGCAGCCGCGAATACAATGTGTCGGACTATTACCTCCGCGCCAACCTCTCCTACGAGTCGCCACTGCTCCTGGCCACCTGGATTCCCTATCTGGGCAAGTACATCGAGAAAGAACGCTTCTACGTCAGCGGTGTGCTCCTCGAAAAGACCAGACCCTATATTGAACTCGGCTATGGCTTCACCAACAGATATATCTCCGTCGGAGCCTTCGCCAGTTTCCGTAACGCCCAATTCGACCAATTCGGCATGAAATTTGACTTTGAACTATTCAGACGATGGTAACACCCCTCACGATCTATAAGGCGAGCGCCGGCAGCGGAAAGACCTTCACGCTAGCCACCGAGTACATCCGACTGCTCGTGGAGAACCCCACGGGCTATCGTGGCATCCTCGCCGTCACCTTTACCAACAAGGCTACAGAGGAGATGAAGATGCGCATCCTCAGCCAACTCTACGGCATCTGGAAGCAGCTGCCCGAATCGGACGGTTATCTGAAAGCCGTCCAGGAGAAAACGGGTCTCCCTCCACAGACCATCAGCGAACGGGCAGGCATCGGACTCTCTAACCTGCTCAACAACTACAACTACTTCCGCGTGGAGACCATCGACACCTTCTTCCAGAGCATCATGCGGAACATGGCGCGTGAGCTCGACCTCACCACCAACCTGCGCATCGGACTCAACGACTATCAGGTGGAAGAACTGGCCGTCGACCAGCTCATAGCCGACCTGAGCACCACCGATGCCATGCTCCAATGGATCCTGAATTACATCATGGAGAGCATCTCCGACGACAAGTCGTGGAACATCATCGGACAGGTGAAGAACTTCGGCCGTACCATCTTCCGCGATGAATACAAGAACGTGAGCGAGCGCCTCGACCAGAAGTTGGCAGAACCGGGATTCTTCGACCGTTATACCACCCGTCTCAGGGAACTGCGACAGGCTGCCATCGAACAGATGAAGAGTATAGCCGACCGATTCTTCGACATCCTTGACGACGAGGGACTCACCGTCGAAGATTTCTCTTACGGCAAGACGGGCATCTGCGGGTTCTTCCTCAAGCTGCGCCAGGGTATCTTCGATGAGAGCATCCTCGGCAAGCGTGTCACCGACAGCGTGGGCGAACCCCAAAAATGGTACAAGAAGAGTCATCCGCGTCGTGAACTGCTCCATGCCCTTGCCGACGGGCCACTCGACAGTCTGCTGCGTCAGGCTATCGACGAACAGCCCCGTCAATGGCGTATTTACAAGAGTGCCGACCTCACGCTGCGCCACCTCAACCAGCTGCGGCTCCTGGGCAGCATCGAACAGAAGGTACACGCCCTCAACGCCGATGCCAACCGTTTCCTGCTCAGCGACACCCAGCAACTGCTTCACGCCCTCATCGGCGACAGCGACTCACCCTTCATCTTCGAGAAGATCGGTACCCAACTGGAGCATGTGATGATAGACGAGTTCCAGGACACCTCCACCGTGCAGTGGCAGAACTTCCGCGTGCTGCTCCATGAGGCAATGAGCCACGAGGGCAGCAGGAACCTGATTGTGGGCGACGTGAAGCAGAGCATCTACCGCTGGCGCTCCGGCGACTGGCGACTTCTGAACGATCTCGAGAGCCAGTTCGACAGCCGTCTTACCGAGACCCGCTGTCTTGACACGAACTACCGTTCGCAGCGGCGCATCATCACCTTCAACAACCTCTTCTTCCAGCAGGCCGCCCAGCTCGAATACCTGAACCTGAAGGATTGCTGCGACGACGAGGCTGCACAGTTGGCCAAGGCCTATGCCGACGTGGTGCAGCAGATTCCAGACCATCGCGGCGACGAGGGATTCGTACGCATAGAACTACTGCCCGGCGAAGACTATCAGGACAACATGTTCCGCCGCCTGGCAGAGACCGTTGGTGAACTTATCGGCACTGGCATCCCTCAGGAGCAGATCGCCATCCTTGTACGCACCAACGTCGTCATCCCACTCATCGCCCAGTACTTCATGGAGCAGATGCCAAGTGTGACCATTGTCAGCGACGAGGCCTTCCGGCTCGACGCCTCCTGCACCGTGCGACTGCTCATCGATGCCATGCGCCTGCTCATACATCCCGACGACCAGCTCACAAAAGCCGCCATTGCGAAAAGATACCACTGCGATGTGCTGCAAGACTATGAGGGCGACGGTGTCCATCTGTTAAGTGTATCGTCGGGCCACGACGACACACACACCTCCGTCTCTTCCCTCGACACTATGCTGCCCGACGACTATATCACTCACCTCGACGAGCTGCGGACGCTGCCCCTCTACGACCTTGCAGAACGACTCTATGCCATCTTCGGCCTTGAGCGTATCACAGGGCAGAGTGCCTATGTCTGCGCCTTCTTCGACCACCTCGTCAGCTACGTCAACGAGAACGTCAGCGACATCAGCGCCTTCCTCGACGAGTGGGACGAGACCCTCTGCTCAAAGACCATCCAGAGCGACGAGACCAGCGGCGTACGCATCTTCTCCATCCACAAGTCGAAGGGACTGGAGTACAATCACGTCGTTATTCCCTTCTGCGACTGGCCATTGGAGAAAAGCGGCAACATCCTCTGGTGCCAGCCTGCGGTAGAGCCGTTCAACGACCTCCCCATCGTGCCCGTCGACTACAGCCAGAAACAGATGAAGGGCACCATCTACGAGGGCGACTACCTGCAGGAGCATCTGCAGAACACGGTCGACAACCTCAACCTGCTCTACGTGGCCTTCACCCGTGCCTGTCGCAGTCTGACGGTCATCGGCCGTCGCAAGGCCACCGGAACCCGTTCGATGCTCATCGAACAGACCCTGCCCCTCGTGGCCGACAAACTGCAGGAGTCCGATCCACAGGCCAACATCCTGCTCGAAGGTCTCGATGACGACCAGCAGCCCCTCTGCCTCACCTACGGCACCCTGTTGCAGCAAAACATGTCTCATACCCCTCACCCCGAACCTCTCACCTCTCAAAATCCCTTCCTCCAGCCCTCCGTTCCCCTGCCGGTCGATATCCACAGCTATGCCCATCAGGTCAGCTTCCGTCAGAGCAACCGCAGCCGGGCCTTCATGTCGGGCGATGACGAGGAGGCCCGTCAGCGCGAGGAATACATCCAGACGGGCAGTGTGCTCCACGAAGTATTCTCCACCATCCGGACGGCCGATGACATCCCTGATGCCCTGAAAAAACTCCAGACGGAAGGAGTCATCTACGATGGCAAACTCACCCCGGAGCGCATCGCCAACCTGCTTCAGAAACGATTGAGCAATCCACGGGTAGCCGATTGGTTCTCAGGACGTTGGAATCTATATAACGAATGTAACATCCTGTCACTTGAAGGCGATGAAGTATGCCAGCACCGTCCTGACCGTGTGATGACCGACGGCCATAGTTGGATCGTCGTCGACTTCAAGTTCGGATCCCCCAAGCCCGAGTATCACGACCAGGTGCGCCGCTACATGAACCTCCTCACCGACATGGGCCACCATCACATCAAGGGCTACCTCTGGTACGTCTACTCCAACCACATCGAGGAAGTCCCCCTCCAGAGTAATCATCTGTAAACCGTAAACTGTAAACAAGACATGAATTCCTTCCTCGAACACGTCGCAGAAACCCTGCTCTCGAAATACGGCACCGACCTCAGCCATGTGGCCGTGGTCTTCCCCAACAAGCGCGCCTCGCTGTTCCTCAACGACTACCTCGCCCGTCAGGCCGCCAAGCCCATGTGGAGTCCGGCCTATATCACCATCAGCGACCTCTTCCGCAGCCAGTCCGACTTGCAGGTAGCCGACCCCATCCAGCTCGTCTGCGAGCTGCACCGCTGCTTCACCCAGTGCACGGGCATCGACGAGACGCTCGACCACTTCTACGGCTGGGGACAGCTGCTGCTCTCCGACTTCGACGATGTAGACAAGAACTTGGCACCCCCCGACCGTGTGTTCGCCAACGTACGCGACCTGCATGAGCTCGACGACGTGTCATACCTTACCGACGAGCAACGGGCCCTCATCCGCCGCTTCTTCAGCAACTTCTCCGACATCCACGACAGCGAACTCAAGCAGCGCTTCCTGCGCTTGTGGAGCCGCATCGGCGATATCTACCGCACCTATAACGAGCGCCTGGCCAGTCAGGGCCTCGCCTACGAGGGAGCCCTCTACCGACAAGTGGCCACCGCCGACACCCTCCCTGGCGACTACGACACCTACGTTTTCGTAGGCTTCAACCTCCTGCAACAGGTCGAGCAGACCCTCATCCGACGGCTGGAGGCTGAGGGGCGCGCCCAGGTGATCCAGGATACCGAAGAGGTACCCCCACGACAGCTCACCTACATCTCCGCCCCGACAGAGAACATCCAGGCCCGCTACATCAGCCAGTGGCTCACTCCCGAGCGCATCGCCGACGGACGGCGCACGGCCGTCGTACTCTGCAACGAAGGCCTCCTGCAGGCCGTCATCCATTGTCTGCCCGACACCCTCGACAAGGTGAACGTCACCACCGGCTATCCCCTGCTGCAAACCCCTGTGGCCTCGCTCGTCAGCCAGCTGCTCGACCTTCAGGTCGACGGTTTCTCAGCCCGTACCCAGTCGTTCCGCCGCCACTGGCTCGACATGGTGGCCCGTCACCCATACGCCAGTCTGCTGCCCGAGGGCTATACCGACACCCATCTCACCGAAGGCCCTGCCCTGCTCCACTGGCTCCTCGACATTGTACGCCACATCGCATTTTCTCGGGGGCACGAAGACGATCCCCTCACCACTGAGTCGCTCTTCCGCATGTACACGCTGCTCAACCGCATGAGCGGCCTCGCCGACGAGCAGATCCTCACCGTCGACACCTCCACGCTGCAGCGACTGGTCATGCAGGTGGTACAATCCACCACGATCCCCTTCCACGGCGAACCCGCCGAGGGTGTGCAGGTGATGGGCGTACTTGAGACCCGTAACCTCGACTTCGACCATGTGCTGCTGCTCTCCTGCAACGAGGGCTACATGCCACGTAGTGTCAACGACACATCGTTCATCCCCTACGCCATCCGCAAGGCCTACGGACTGACCACCGTCGACTACAAGGTGGCCATCTACCAGCACTATTTCCACCGTCTGCTGCAGCGTGCCCACGACGTGACGCTCGTCTACAACAACGCCACCACCGACGCCCAGAAGGGCGAGATGTCGCGCTTCATGCTCCAGCTCATGGCCGATGCCCCCGTTCCCATCAGTTTCCACAGTCTGAAAGCCGGCCAACAGCCCCTGCTCCGCCAGCCGAAGGCCATCACGAAGACGCCCGTCGTTCTCGACATCCTGCGCCAGCGCTTCTCCACCAAAACGGGCATCAGTCCCACGGCCGTCAGCAGCTACCTGCGCTGCCAGCTGCGCTTCTTCTACCGCTACGTCAGCAACCTCCAGGAGCCCGACACGACAGAAGACGAGCAGATCGACAACCGCGTCTTCGGCAACATCTTCCACGAGGCCGCCCACATGCTCTACAAGCAGTTCGAAGGGCGCACTGTCACTACCCAGCAACTCGATGCCCTGCTCAACGACGAGAGCGCCATCCCCCGTGCCGTCGATGCCGCCATCCGCCAAGAACTCTTCAAGCACAACGGCGCAGCCGATTCTTCACTCCACACTCCTCCCTCCACACTCCATCTCAACGGCCTCCAGCTCATCAACCGCGAGGTCATCATCCGCTACCTGCGCGTGCTTGTCGAGACCGACCGCCGTCTGGCCCCCTTCACCATCCTCGGCCTCGAGCGTCCCGTCTACATGCCCTATGGCAATACTTCCATAGGCGGCATCATCGACCGTCTCGACTGTGTCACCGACCCCGCGAGCGGTGAACAGCGCATCCGTGTGATTGACTACAAGACAGGTTCCCGTCGTCCGAGGCCCATGCCCGATGTCGATGCCATCTTCGACCCCGCGCAGATTCCCAACCACAGCGACTACTACCTGCAGGCCTTCCTCTACAGCCACATCGTCCGCCAAAAACAGGACGATCCCGTGAGTCCTGCGCTGCTTTTCATCCAGCATGCCAGTGCCGAGGGCTACGACCCCACCCTCAGTCTGGGCCGCGAACCTGTCAACGACATCGCCCCCCACTCAGAGCGTTACATCGCCCTGCTCGACCAGACCATCCGCAGCATCTTCGATCCTGCCCTCGACTTCACACCCACAGACGACCGCGACCGCTGCCGATCCTGTCCCTACGCTGCCCTCTGCGGCAAATAAGTCCATCAGTATTCAGCGTGGCCAGTCCGCCCTGTACAGAAAAATAATCCCCCGAGCCATCACAGCCCGGGGGACTTTCAACCTACTCAGGAAGGGAATTGCCTACCCATTGCCCTGATTGTCGGCCTGGGGTGCAAGCACATAGCTCAGAGGAGTCTTCTTCTGGAAGCGCTTCTGCTTGCCACCGACGGTGCGCACCTCGCTCTCGACAAGGTAACCCCACTCGAAGACGCACTCCTTCTTCAGGGCGCGCGAGGTGAGCTCCTCGCCCTTGGTGTTCTCGCCGAGGAAGTTGATCTTGATGCCGTTGATCATGGCATCGGCACCACCGCCCACAGCATCGGCCAGGTTGGCCTTGCCCAGCTTCTGACCGTCCACGCTCGGAGAGAACGTGCCGAAGCCATCCAGCTTCACGGGCTGACCCTCGCGCAACAGGTGCGTCATACATGAAACGAGCTCACCCAGAACCAGCTCACACATCTCTTTACTCGAGATCTTGCCGTGCTCTGTCATGTGCTTTGCGAGACCCTTCAGGTTCAGGGGCTCTTTGGAATCGACCTCGGCGAAGTACTTACCGTAGGCCGTCGAGTCATCGTTCTTGTTCTGTCGAAGATTGATGACCATTGCAATTTCTGATCTTGCCATTGTTTGTTGTGTTTTTTATGGTATTAGATCTTTCCGCGGCGAACTACTCCGGGTCACCGCCTCCCGCTTGTTATAATCAAGGTTTTATCAACCTTTCTTACACGTTACAAAGGTACAACTTTTTTCTGAAACTACCAAATAATTTAGCAATTATTTTCGAATTATTTCTAGTTTCTGCGATTTCTGTGATTTCTGCGAGACATTACTTGTAGTACCCGATGCGAATCTGGTGGCGGGGCGGCCGGAAGGGCGACCAGGAGACGTGGAGCCAGCCCGGGCCCGTGAGCAACTGGTCGGTGTATTCCCACGACTTGAGGAAGTCCACCAGGCTCTGGAACTGGGCAGGATTCTGCGGTCTGATGTCGGCTGCCTGGCCAACGAGGTGCTGGGAGTTTCGCACACCGCCCACCTTACGATTCACCTCCTCACAACGAAAGCCCGAAGTGATGATGATGGGCCCCACGATGAACCTTGCGGGCTCCAGCAGCTGATGACAACCGTAGGTCAGATTGGCCACAACCTGCATCGGAGGGATGTTCTCCGGGTATTTCCCCAAATTGAGGAACTCGCTCAGTTTAAAATGAGGCGATAAGCGAACGCCATTGAGCTCGCTCAAATGGCTGAGCGCAGCCTCATTCGGCGAAGCCAAGTGAGGCGAGAGTCTGACGTTATTTAGATTCTCTTTCATGGTATTGTTTTCTAATGATTCTGATGTACTGGTCCAGTCCGAAGATCGACCCTGCCAGCAGGAACGACTGCGCCACATAATACAGCAGTCCGCCCGCCACATCGTCGATGTGTACCACCTGATACGCCACCATAGCGATACTGCTCGCGATGAGCAGTACCACACAGGCGTACTGAGAGATCTTGAAGCCTTCGTTGTTTTTCATAGCATTGATGTGTTTTACTTTTTTACCTTTACATCATTGCCGCTCCTGCCCCACCGAGAAGCAGGGTGATGATGTAACTGATCACTTGAAGAATCTTCTTAACTGTTTTGCTCATAACTTTAGTGTTTTAAATGGTGAATAATTAGGGTTATTTTCGTGGCC
>JAEETC010000272.1 GCA_016286585.1 Prevotella sp.
GATTATCAGACTGCACGTAAGTATTGGAAAGTCCTGAAAGGTAGGCTCAAAAAGGAAGGAAATGAAACGGTAACAAATTGTTACCAGTTGAAAATGAAGGCAGAGGACGGCAAGATGCGCCTCACCGATGCCGCTGATTTTGAACAGCTTTTCCGTCTTATCCAGTCTATTCCCTCGCTTCTGACTATCTGCCACCAGTTGACAAATGGGAGGAATTACCTGAAGATACTGATATATAACATAGAAGAACCATCCCCCTGTTACATATGAAGAAACTTATCTTATCATTGTTGTTTGGAATTCTGGCGCTACCGTCAGTTGCTCAGTTGATGACGGCACAGCAAGAAAACAAAGATTCCACCATTAACGTCATTGCCTTTTTCTGCAAGAACGACACCTTATCCTATCAATTCCAAGACCTTAAAGCCAAGGTTAAGGACAATGACACGATTGTGGAGCATCAGATATTAAGTACGTTTCAACTGATTGTGAGAGACTCAACAGCCACCAGTTACGAGATAGAGTGTATACCGTTGGGGACGAAAGTCAATTTTGGCAAGGATACCCTGATGACAAATATCATGCAGTCGCTCATGGAGGCAATGGGAGACATCAATACGATTATTACCACAGACGAATACGGAAGAATAGAGCACATCAAGAACTGGAAGGAAATCAAGGATTTCTCACGAAAAGTGATTAAGTCGCTCTTTGACTCGCTGTATAGTAACCTACCTCAATTGAATGAAGCCATACCACGAGCACGGTTCGAGTCGCAGATGAACCTTCAATTTGCCAATGAGAAAGCATACATTGAAAATAGCGACGACCTCAAGTTGCTTTTCTCTTTGCATGGTAACTCATTCGTAATAGGCAAGAATGAAAGCGACGATACAGATGCCAACGGATGGCCTGTGCATACAACCATTGTCTGCGGTTATGACAAAAGCAGCGAGGAGTATGGTTTTGAGGATGATTATTTCATAAGCGCGCGGACTGTTACGACCATTCCTAAAGAAGACGTCAAAGAGGCCATAGGCAATTATATCAATTTGACATTGAGTGATGAGTATGCCGGAAAAGTCAATGATGAAATTGAAAAGCAGGAATTTGAGGACGCCATAGTGACTGACGTGGAGCAATACAGCTACTTTTACAACGGTTGGCCCAGCGAGATGGAGCACTTGAAGCAAACAGAAATCATGGGGACAAAGATCATTGAGTATAAGAGTGCAACATGGGCTTCCCGTGTCTGGGGCATCTTTGGTAATCAGACCGAAAGCAGCCCCACTGACATCTGAAGACAAGAAATTGGGAAGGAAACTGACTGATGCCGTACTCACAAAGTGTCAGCCCCCTTGTGATATATGAATGAAAGGGCAGATAAATAAAGAATGATATGAAGATTATAGATAATACATTAATTAATAAGGTGGTTGAGGAGGCGAAGGTTTCGCCGAGGCTGAGGATGAATTACAACTTCCATCAGTCGCTGGAAGATAAGTGCCATCGCTTTCTGAATGCTTTGGAGATGGGGACACAGATTGCTGTGCATCATCACGTGACCAAGGACGAGACCTTTGTCCTGCTTAGAGGGAAAGTCAGGGTTACGACCTATCATGACGACGGTTCGGTCTGGGAGAGCGTCGTGCTTAGCCAGGAAGAAGGCAGAATAGGCGTTGACATTCCCAAGAACACCTGGCATGGGCTCGAGTGCCTGGAGTCAGGTTCTGTGATCTTCGAAGTAAAGGAAGGTCCATTCGTCACGCATGAGGTAGACGGAATTTTGGAAATAAAAGACAAATAACGACAATATGAAAAAGGTAATACTGAGTTTAGTGCTGATGGTGATGTCAGCAGCCGGATACGCCCAGGGGGTGATCGGCAAGTGGGTAACAGAAGGGGGAGACTCCCAAGTAGAGATCTACCAGAGTGGTGACAAACTGAACGGAAAGATCGTCTGGCTGAAAAAAGGCGACGGACAACTCGATGTGCACAATCCTGACAAGAAGTTGCAAAGCCGAAAGCTCATTGGTGTGAACATCCTCACGGGGCTTACCAAGAAAGGCGACAAGTGGGAAGGTGGTAAAATCTACAACCCCAAGAACGGCAAGACCTACAAGTGTTCCATCTGGCTCGACGGCAATCAATTGAAGGTTCGTGGCTATATCGCCATGTTCTATGAGACCCAGACCTGGACAAAGAAGTAATAGCTCCCATATAAATATGAAAAAATCAATCACTACCGTTATGGCACTCTTGATGGCCATTACATTGCAAGCGCAAAAGCGCGTGAACAACCGATTGTATAACCCCGACCCAGCCCCTGTGGTATCGGGTGACCGCCTCTATGTGTTCACCGGTCACGACCTGGACACGGCGACCTACTTCCGTATGCCCGACTGGCAAGTGTTTTCCACCACCGACATGGAGCACTGGACGGACCACGGCATCGTGCTGACCACCGCCCACTTCAAGTGGGCCAAGCAGGGCGACAATGCCTGGGCCTCGCAGGCCATCGAGCGCAACGGTAAGTGGTATTGGTATGTAGCCGCAGAGGACACCACCAAACACATTCACGGCATCGGCGTAGCTGTAGCCGACCGTCCTGAAGGCCCGTGGAAGGATCCCATCGGGAAGCCGCTCATCCCTGGTAACTGGGGTTTCATCGACCCCACGGTGTTTATCGACGACGACGGACAGGCATATCTCTTCTGGGGCAACAATGGCTGCTGGTATGCCAAGCTGAACGAAGACATGATCAGCATAGACAAAAGCTTTGCCGACAACGGAATCTGCGATATGCGTGCCATGCTGGACGACGAGGCACAATTCGGTCCCAAATGCATGAAGATGGACTACCAGCTCCACAAGCGGGTGATGAAGACAGGCTTCGAGGAAGCTCCGTGGATCTATAAGATTGGCGACACCTACTTCCTGGAATATGCCGCTGGTGGCGTGCCTGAACACTGGGC
>JAEETC010000273.1 GCA_016286585.1 Prevotella sp.
AGTGATAGGCAGTACAACACCACAAGAAAGATAGCTTGCGCCCTTCTTGTCCTTCTTCACACTTGCTGCGCGATTGATGGTTGCGCAGACTTTCAATTCTTCAATCTTAATCATAACTATAAATACTATAAAACTATAAAATTAATATTTCTATTCTCAATTTGTCTAAGCCAGACGCTGGCCTGTATTCCGCTGCTCTTCCGGGTACTCCGCATCAAAGTTCATCATGGCAGTCTCACGGGCCACAACGGGGTCGACGGACTCGCGCTGACGTCTGATCAGGGTGGCAGCCTTTTGCTGTTCCGTTTGTTCCTGCTGTTGAACGGCTTTCGCCTGTTCACTGGAGGTTTCGTCATTGCCTGTATGGTCAAGCAAGACAGCCATGCCAATGGCAGAGGTGAACAGACCCGATATCAGGCTGGTAAAGAGGTCGCCGCCTTGCTGGTAGGCATTCTCATTCGCCTGGTTTTGGCCCATCAGATAGGCCAACAGCGTATTCGGGTCATTGCTGCCCGTCTGTTGGGTGAGCTGTGCGCCAGCCTGGGCATTCTGCTGCTGTTGGGGAGTCAGTTGCGTCTGGGCCATCAGCCGGTCTGCCTGAGTAGGGGACGTATCTACCCCACTCTTCCGACTGGCCAGCAAGTCAGCGTTGGTTCCTTTCTTCAGTACCGTCGCAGTCAGATTACCACGGACGGCAATCTCTGCGAGATAGTTCAGCGGGTCAACAGTCTTCATCTCCGTGGTTCCTGCAGCCTGATGCTTTACCGTCAGATGCAAGTGAGGGCCAGTACTGTTGCCTGTATTCCCTGATACGCCAAGCTTTTGCCCGGCATTCACCACATCGCCCTGTTTCACGGCCACACTATCCAGATGACAGAAGGACACCCGCCATTTCGCGCCATCAGCACGATCGTACTCCACCACGGCATAGTTGCCACTGGTCTTGTCGCTTCCGACGGTTACAACACGGCCCTGATTCTCCGTGGCCAGTACATCCTCATACTTCGCCCGTAGGTCAATGCCGTTATGTGCATGGCTCCTGTAGCTGGTAGGCGAAAGGCCGAAGCCATCGGACATGACCATGTTCTCCCCTGCGAGAGGAAAGGAATAGCCCTGACTTGTCGGTGACGGCATCGTCATCGTCTGCTGCTCTGCTACTCGTGGCAAGGTCTTCGCCTGTTGGTCGTACTTGCTCAGACCATACGTCTCGATGTCTGCTATCAGCATGTTGGCATAGTTGCGATTGGTGGCATAGCCAGCCGCCTGCAGGCCGTTGGCCCATCCGCGATAGTCATCCTCCGCACACCGGCGACAAGCTGCATAGCGGTTGCCCATCAGGAACTGCGAGTGATGATTGATACTCTCCTCGACGTTAGCATAGTTGCAGAACTTCTCATTCGGCTTATCATCATGATGCAGACTGTACGGCTTGCCCTCGGCGAGCCACTGACTGCTACACTTGATGCCGAAATAGTTGTTGCCTGACTGTGCCAGGTTCGACTTACCTCCAGCCGACTCGATATACATCTGCGCCAACGTCACTGAGGCAGGAATACCATATTTCTGCTGCTGTGCCATGGCCAGAGGTGCATAGCACTCAAAGAACGTAACCTTTTCTTGATTCAACTTTCCCATTGCTATTCACTTTTAAAGATGCATTGTGCGCTTCGGCTCAGGCTCCGACTCGGCAATCTTTGCTCCGTCCTTCGCTTCTTCTACCGGCTCACTTTGTTGCTGTGACTGGTTTACACAGAGCTTGTTCTGAAACAATTGGGCAGCAAGTGCTACCTTGAACGCCTCACGGTCTTCAGAGAGCCAGAATCGCTGAATCTGTGACTTGCTGAGTTCGACGGGTTTCTGACGCTCGCCATCGATGGTGGCAAACATAATCGTCGCTCCCTCATGGTATCTGTCCTTGGTGATGTTCACCTTCGATATACGCGAGAGATCGGCCCCTTCAGGGACCTTGGGCATCAGCACGTCGGCCTTGCTTTCAGGATGGTTGACCACCATCTGGTAGTATTTCTGCGCCAGCTCACTGCGCACCGTGTCAAACTCCGGCGTGCGGAACGACTGGAAGAAACGGTCTATATCCTCGCGCTCTGGGTAGATGGTGAAGGCTTTCTCATCAGCGGGTTTCACATAGAGCACATAACGGTCACGATCGTCACGGGTCATAGATACCTGCTCGAAGGAAACCGAACGGCTCACTTCCTCGGCAACGGCACCTTGGGCTACTGCCTGTGGCTCTTCGCCACGCATAGCCGCATAGTCGATGTCCTCACCCTTCATGATCTTGCCCAACACCCTGATGGCATCGTTCATGTCATGCTCCAGGTGCTCCATCATCTGCGGATTCTCCTGCAACTGCTGCTGCCAGTCGGGAATCATCGACAGACTGTCACTCGACAGTTGGGCTGGCAGATTCTGACGAGCCATGATGACACCCGCCGCCAGTTCCTGGACCAAACGGTCATACCGATGGGCTTCTGCAGGTGTCATATCCGGCTGGTTCTGACGGTTCAGACGCTGGGGCGCACCTGTATAGGCTATGGCGGCACGATAGATGTCGTTGGCCCGCTCGATGGCCGTTTCCTTCTCTTCCCCAACAGCAGCCTTGCGCGAGTTGTTGATGAGCAGGCCATCGTCATTGCTGTCATAATCCGTCAGCAACAGCGGGTTCACCTGTATGCGGTCATCACTCTTTTTGAGGGCAGTTACCAGTTCATCCACTTGGTCGTAGATGGGCTTCGCTTCCTTCTCATTCAGTTTCGGGTCAACGAGCGCATCACAGATGGCAATGCGCAATCCGGCTCTTACCAGTTTCGGCAGATAGATATCCAGCGCATGGTGGGGGAAAGAGGTATAGTCAAACTTCTTTCTTCCCGCGGACTGCTTTGACAGGGCGATTCCAAGGATACGCGACGCCTTTTCGGCATCCTCGCCAAAGGCTTCGTAGAAGTCGCCGTTG
>JAEETC010000072.1 GCA_016286585.1 Prevotella sp.
TATCACTGACCGTCAGGCAGCGGCCGACGTGTTTTACATTATCTCTACCGAGACTGGCGACTATACGATGCCGAGTGGCGAGACCTGTCACTATGCCGACACCTATAGCGACAGCCTCCGTGCACCATTCTACGGTGAGATGCTGGGTGTGGATACGCTGGTGAGCGGACGACTAAACTACTATTCGCCCTACTATCGCCAGTGTTCCTTACAGAGTTTCGAGAGCGACAGTCTGAAAGCAGCCCGAATGCCATTAGCGCTGGGCGATGTACAACGGGCTTTCAGGTATTATCTGAAGCACTACAACCAAGGGCGGCCATTCATTTTAGCAGGCTTCAGTCAGGGCGCCCACATCATGTTGGAATTGTTGAAAGAGATGGACGACGATACATTCCAACGCCTGATTGCCGCCTACGCCATCGGCATCACCATACCAGAGGCTGACCCTCACATCATTGCTGCCAAAGGGGCTGACGACACGGGTGTCACCATCTGTTACAACTCCGTTCGTGACACAACCTGTACCATGCGGGGCTGGACCAAGAGCAGCATAGCCATCAACCCCGTAAACTGGCGGACGGATAGTACACCTGCCACGTTGATCACCGAGCCGTCACCATTGCTGCCTGTTGACAAACAGAAGAAGGATACGATGACCATTCACCTCGACACAGCATCTGGACTGCTGATTGTTGAAGGCTTCACCGCCCAGGACTACGTGCTGCCGCTGTTGGGACAGGAAGGCAACTACCACACCCGGGAGATATGGCTCTATCGCGACCAGCTTCGCGAAAACATGTCCCTCAGAGCCGCCACGTTCCTTAGTGGTTGGATTTGAATTTTATTTGAAGCAACCAAATGTTTTTGGATAATATCGCAATAAAGGCATCAAATTCGCTAGGTTTTGGGCTGGGATTAAGAAAAACACACGGCTTTTGCAAAAAAGCCGGCTCAAAAAGAACGCCATTTGCTTATTTTTTCTTATATTTGCACCAAGTTTAACGAAATACTGTACGCCAATGGACAGATAAAAGACAAAACGACATAAGGAAAAGTGTCCGCTTATCATCTTGTTTTCCGAAATCTCCCAAATTGAAGAAAGCTACAAGAGTAAAGAGGATGCTCACGTTCGCGTGGGCACATTACTCGTTCAAAGTAGCTTAGGCGTTTGGGAGATGCCTGGAAAACGTAGACGAAGTGATTGTCCACGTTTTTATTTCACCAAAAAATACATAGAAGGGTACAATATGGGAACAATTTTTATAATCGCTATAGTGATCATCATAATTGCTGTCTACATTCATCAAGTCAAGATAAAAAGAGAAGAAGACGAACTCCGGGGAGTAATGATAGAAGGACGCATAAATGACGTTTCGGATTTCTCACCAACTAAGAAAGTAATAGGTTTCAATAACCTCTACACCTTTGCCATAGATGAGAATAAAAGGAAAGTGGCATATTTTGATGAGGAGCAAGAAACATTTATATCGTATGAAGAAATAATTAGTGTAGATTTGATTGAAAACAACACTACCGTAGCGTCAAAATCAACAATGCGAACAATAGGCGGTGCTGTTGTCGGGGGTGCTCTTGGTGGAGGTGCTGGAGCCGTAGTCGGTGGGTTGTCGGGAAATACCAATATGAAGAAAAAGGTTTCGTTAATTCAAGTAAGATTAAGAATTAGGGACATTTCAATGCCTACGCTTTTGATTAATTGTTTTGACTGCAAGACAATGACAAATGGCGAAGATATTAAAACCGATGGCATATCTGGGCTTATTTATAATCAATGTATTCAGCATGCAAACCAAATTGTAGACCTAGTTAGTGTCATTATAGATGATGTGGATAAAAAAGAAAAGAAATCTATGAGTACAAGTATGGGCAATAGTTCTGTAGCTGAGGAGCTTTCAAAACTTGCAGACCTAAAAGATAAAGGAATATTGACAGAAGAAGAATTTAGTGTACAAAAAGCAAAATTACTTTCGTAACAATTAATATGCAGATAAGATTTCAGATTAATTACCATCCTAAAGGGAATCAGTTCTTTGAAACTGAAGACTTTAAAAATGCCTCGTTTGATGTATTCAAAAAGGTAGGTTTTGCTTATGAATTTAATGTAAATAACAAAGTATTCACAATAGAGAGAGTGGATGCCGTATTTGATATGTTCTCTATCAAGCAAGACGATTATCCCGTATCGGAAATATACTGTGGCTTTGGGGATAATGCTAAGAATGAACGAATAATAAAATACTTGGAGAGTCAGGCTACAGGAGGACGATATCCGAACTATTCACCTCTCTTCCATATGCCACAAGCAGACTATTTCTTGGTTATAATGAGACATCTTTATCTTACCGAGAAGGAAGTAACGGAGATAAGCCAACTATTCTATGCAGGATTATTCTATCAAAAAATTGATTTATAAATATAAGCTTATGAAACGACAATTATTTCTTGTAGCAGCAGTTATTAGTGCTGCAAACTGTTTCGCCTATTATGATGATTATTCATCTTCTCCAAGTATAGAACTGCCTGGATGGGTGACATTCGCGGGATTCCTCATGATAGCATGGGGCATATTGGAAATCATTCTCTTCTTTAAGATTTGGGGTATGACAAATGATATTCGTGCTTTGAAGAAGGATTTCTTTCATGAAAAAACAGATGAGTCATATTATTTAATGGCGAAGAATTTGAGAAAGAATCTTGTGCTTGGTAATATTGAGCATGTAAAGAAGACATTGCTAACCAATTTCATGGACGAGATAATTAAATCATACTCAAAATTGCCTTTGCAGGGTTATGAGAAAGATGAGAATGGCAAAGATCGTCTTGTATCCTATGAAGAAAAGAATTTAAGAACTCCTATAGCTCCTTATGTTGAGAACCTGAGAAAGCAGTTTGAAAAGATTGGAGAGCCTTTGCCACCATACATTAATAATATGGCGACCTATGGCGATTTCTTAAACATTTTTACTAAGGAGGATTTGATGATGAATCAATAGACGATATAGTTCTGAATCCTACTAACATTATCGGGAAAGTGCAAAATACGGAGCATTTTCCCGATTTTCAATCAATTCTGAGCCGATAATTTCACTTTTAGGAAAGATTAACTTATCTGTTTTATCTGCTAAGAGTTTAGGTTATAACTTATGAATAATAGGTTTTACTCAATCTTTTACTAAACTTTATCGATTATGTTCTATCAAATATCAGTTTTATCTGTTAGAGGTTAAGTTATATCTTTTTTTTTTAATCCTCACGCTAAAAACCATTGTAAACCAAGCGGATTTGGAAGTTTGAAATAAAATGTGTAACTTTGCACAAGAATAAAGACCTCAGTATGATTTCAATCGCACACAGAATAGAGTTAAAGCCGAATAACAAGCAGAAGAAATACTTCCGCAAGGCCTTCGGGTGTGCGCGATTGACTTACAATTGGGGGCTGGCCGAGTGGAAACGGATGTACGAAGCTGGCGAGAAGCCGAACGGCAGGGAAATCCGAAAGCGATTCAATGCTATCAAGAAGGAGCAGTTTCCGTTTACATACGAAGTGACGAAATGCGCCACTGACCAACCTTTTATGAATCTAGATATGGCTTTTAAGAGATTCTTCAAGGGACTTGGAAAGTATCCGCAGTTTAAGAAGAAAAGAGATAACGAAGGAAGTTTCTACCTCCAAGCCAGTGAAGTGCACCTTTCAGAAACAAATAAGAATTCAGAGGCTTTCGCTAAAATTCCACACAACAAAAGTGGGAAACATCAATATCTTCATTTCCCCAAACTTGGCTGGGTGAAAATGGTCGAGCACATCCGCTTCAACTATGCCAAGATAAACAATGTATGCATTTCGCAAAATGGCGGCAAGTTCTATGCTTCGTTCAGTTTGGAGATTACGGAAGAAGAATATAAAAGAACGCACCCGAATGTGGACTTAGTCGATGGTGGCAGGAAAGTGGGCGTTGACATGGGCATCAAGGCAGAGCTTATACTCTCCGACGGCATAGCCATCGAGAATCCCAAGCCTCTGAAGAAGAATCTAAGAAAAATAAAACGACTCAGCAGACAGCTCAGCAAGCGGTTCCATCCGAAAACCAAAGAGGAACGGCTGAAGGGCGTCAGGAAGTCGAACAATTATATGAAATTGTCTGTGCGGCTGGCTCAGGCCCAAGGTCACGTGGCGAACATCAGGCGTGACTTCTTACATAAGGTCACCACGATTCTGACCACACACTATGGCGAGATTGCCATTGAAGACCTGAACGTGAAGGGCATGGTCAAGAATCACCGACTGGCTCAGGCCGTCAGCGATGTTTCGTTTGGCGAACTGCGCAGACAGATAGAATATAAAGCCGAAACTAACGGCGTGAAAGTCACGAAGGCCGACCGCTACTTTGCAAGTAGCAAGACGTGTTCGGTTTGCGGAGAGAAGAAGGACGATTTGACTCTCCGCGACCGCACCTACCGTTGCCCGCATTGCGGAGCAGTCATCGACCGCGACCTGAATGCCAGTCTGAATCTGCTGGGAATATTAGTGAATCACAAAATAGGGACGGATTATCCCGAATCTACGCCTGCGGACTTGACGGCTCTGCTTTCCCGTTTCTCTGTGAACAGGATTGCAACAGTCAAGGTTGAAACAGGAAAACAACATAAGTCTAATGTATCTGCATAGATTTTGTAAGGTTGTTACATCCGATATCACTGTGCATAGTTTCGTTGCGTAATGTATCTGCATAGATTTTGTAAGGTTGTTACATCCGACTGGTACGACGCAAACAAACAATCGCATGTATTGAAGAAATAAAGTGTGAGTGCATGAAACCCACTAAGAACCAAATATTCTGTGTAGCTTGCGGACGGCCCAAAATGCTGTTCAAGACAAAGGCTAAGGCTGACAACTTCATCAAGTTCAATTGTAGCGAAATGATGGAGGAATCTGGCAAGGCTCCCATCAGAAGCTATTACTGCGAGATATGTGGCTGCTATCATGTGACCAGCAACAATTCAAAGTCTCATGCCGAGTGGTTGGATATTAGGGATAAGGTTCTGGCAGAAGAGGTGGACAGGAGAGTAAAGGCTAATCTAAAGCCTGAATCCAATCAAAAACAAACTAATCAGGAGCCTAAGTCCAAAGGGGCAAAGGAGAATAAGCTTAATATACGGGAGCAATTGGAACAATCGGATATTCTGATGACCAAGGGGATGCTTGACGAGGCTGAGGAATTATTAGCAAAGTGTCGCTTTAGGTTACAAGCGGTTGAGCAGCGTATGAATATGGCTAAACTTGAAGGCTTCATACGCTGTAAGGATCAAATGGAAAGACTCATGCGGAAACTTGAGAAGTTGAAGAAATGGGTAGAGTCAAGTTATGACGAGCAGGAAGCGTTCATTGCAAAAGAAGGAAAGAAGGAGGAAGAAGAGGAGGTTTGCACGGCATTAGTCAGCATCAAGGCGGTTGTAAGGATAAAGCGTGCGCTATATGATATTGATAAGGTTATCGAGAACAGGGAATACTCGATATTAAAGTATTATGTTGCACAATGTCAAAAGCAGATAGGTTCTATCCGTGGCCCTGGCCGCTCAGAGATTGCACAATATTGGAATCAGGAATTGATAAATGCACAAGAGCGGGCAAAAGAAGCAAGAAGGTATAGGGTGTCACTGTAAGATTCACCAATTGCACTTCATATAGCAAAAAATGTCACAAATACACAGTTTATTTATGCATTCCGCTGATTATAAACCCTTGTTGATATGATTATCTACGCTTCGTGATGACGTTATGAAAGGTTTGAGTTGCGATCATCAAGGCCTCGTACTCCTGACTATAAGCTTTATTTTGCCAAACAGGCAAACAAATTCGAGAAATATTCTTCAGATTATTAGAATTTAATGACATATGACATAGATGGTGATATATATTACTGTATATCAAAAGATTAGATGATTATTAAAGTATGTCTTAATGACATAAAAACGACATAGAAACGACATACTAATGACATATTCATGACATAAAGCTCATGCTATTGTTTTGGAAAGTCCAAGGTTGAGGCTATATTCTTATACATCAGGGGTTTGGGCTAAGTAAACTCTGAGTTTAGGCTAAGTAAACTCGGACTTTACTGCCTGTAAACTCCCAAATTCTCTAGAGAATTTGGGAGTTTGCTATATCCTTTCTTCCGCTTTATAGGCAGCTGTTATTCTCTTTAGTGCCTGTAAACTCCTGCGCATCTAACTCTTTTCCACTTCATATATGTAGCTTTTATGCCATTTTTATGTCATTAGTATGTCGTTTCTATGTCGTTTTTATGTCATTAATTAGGTATTTTGATTGATTGCAATCGGTTGATACTCAACAAGATAACTTTAATTTTATGTCATATGTCATTAAGTTTGCCAATTTTGTGAGTTAACGAATGAAAAATGAGCAATACGTGAAAAAAGGAAAGTCGTTGAACGATGCCAAGCGGCAGAGGCATCCGTACTTCGCAACATGCCGCCCGGAGTGGATGTCTGGGTTTTCGACTACTCACAATGCCGAATCCTTGATATAGGTCAACGGAGGGTGGTTTTGGAGGATAAAAAGCACAAAAAAGAGCGTTTTGGACACAAAGAACGTTTTGTCCACCTAATAAAACGTTTTGTCCACCTTACGAATGTTATAAACGCTTAACTTTGCGGAAAATTCCACAAATTAAATATAATTTTATAAACTAAAAGTAACTAACAATGAGGAAAGAATTTTTATTCTCTGCGATGCTATGCTTCGGGACGCTGGGAGGCTTGACGCTCTGCCCGGCCACCGCAAATGCATCTGTGCAGCAGGACCAGACCATCAAGGTCAGCGGTCAGGTTGTTGATCAGTCAGGAGAGGCGCTCATTGGTGCCACCGTCAAGGTGAAAGGTGCCCAGACAGGTGCCATTACCGATGTCGACGGAAAATTCCAACTGGATGCTCCTGCCAATGCTACGCTTGTAGTAAGCTATGTGGGTTACAAGGATCGCGAGATCGCCGTTCGCGGGCGCGCAATCCTTAATGAGATTCAACTGGAGTCAGACGCCATGATGCTCGATCAAGTGGTCGTCGTGGGTTACGGTGTTCAGAAGAAAGCCGACCTGACGGGATCCGTCTCGATCGTGAACGCCGATGAGCTGAAGCGCGTGTCGCACTCCAACATCTCCTCGATGCTCGAAGGTAAGGTGGCTGGTGTGCAGATCACCTCTGACGGTCAGCCAGGTGCCGACCCCTCTGTCCGCATCCGTGGTATCGGTAGTTTCGGCAGCACTTCACCGTTGTATGTGATCGACGGCGTGCCCATGGGTACGACCATCCGCGACTTCTCGCCGAACGACATCGAGACCATCCAGGTACTGAAGGACGCATCGGCAGGTGCCATCTACGGTTCACGTGCTGCCAACGGCGTGGTAATCATCACGACCAAAGGCGGAAAGAAGGACCAGCCGCTGAAGGTGGACTATAAGGGCTATTTCGGTATCGACCAGATCCGTAAGGATGTTTACGATGTGATGGACGCCGACCAGTATAGCCGCTATCTCGGCATTGCCGCCTATAATGCAGGTATTCCCGTTCCTGGTGGTTACAGCCTTGGCAGCGACGGCTATTACCACTTCTGTGATGACACTAACACCAACTGGCTCGACGAGGCCTTCAAGACTGGCACTCGTATGAACCACAGTGTGAACCTGAGCGGTGGTGGTGCCAACAACACCTATAACATCAGTCTTGACTACTATAATCAGAAAGGTACGCTCGAGGGCGCAGGACCTAACTTCGAGCGTTACACAGCCCGTGTGAACAACACGATGGATGTCAAGTTCATCAAGTTCCGCACCAGCCTCGTGTATTCTCACTCCGACCAGGACAATCTGGCTGTGTCGAATGCCAACGAGTACGTGCAGGGCCTCTATGGTAACTTAGGAAACATCCTTGGCGGTGTGCTAAACATGCAGCCCACCATCAAGGCTTACGACGCGGGCACCTGGGTGCTCGACGATATGGTGGGTTCGGCCAGCGGTTATAAGTACGACGCCTACGGCTATGGTGTGTACTACGACACTGTACACGGCGACATCTCTGCCATGAACCCCCTGCTGGTGAATAACATGCTGACCCGTAACACGATCGTAGACCGTTTCGTGGGTACGGCCTCTGCCGATGTCGACCTGCTCGGCATGCTGGGCATCAAGAACAAGAACCACCAGCTAACCTATAAGATCAACCTCTCTTACAGCACGACTTCTGCCAATGACAAGACCTGGATTCCCGCCTGGATCCAGAGTAACCGTGTGTACCTGGCCAAGGAGAACGAGCGTCTGACCAAGGCACATCGCAAATATACCGATGCCCTGATCGAGAACACGCTGACCTACGACGGTACCATCGGCCTGCACCACGCAAACATCGTGGTGGGTCAGACCTTCGAGCAGGAAAATACCAATACGCTGTCCGCCACAGGCGTGAACCTCTCAGAGCCTTACTTCCTGCAGCTGCAGAACGCCAGTTCGTGGAGCGCAGACAGCTATGAGTACAAGCACACGCTGGCCTCATACCTCGCCCGTCTGAACTACGACTACGATGGCAAGTACCTCGTTTCGGGAATCGTTCGTCGTGACGGCAGCTCGCGTCTGTCGAAGGACATCCGCTGGGACACCTTCACCTCTATCTCTCTCGGCTGGCGCTTCGATAAGGAGAAGTTCTACCCCATCGACCGCGACATCGTGAACATGTTCAAGGTGCGTGCCAGCTACGGTGAACTCGGTTATGAGGCTGCTGTGGGCGACTACGCCATCCAGGCTACCATGGCCCGCAATAATATGACCTACTCGTTCGGCAACCAAGCTGTCACTGGTTCGGCAGTTTCGAACTTCGTGAACGAGAACCTCTCTTGGGAGAAGAGAAAGACCATGAACGTCGGTATCGACCTGGCTTTCTTCAACAACCGCATCGAGTTTACTGCTGAGTGGTACAAGAACAAGTCTCAGGACCTGCTCTACGGTGTGCCCGTGCCTGCCAGCGCTGGTGTGGCCAACACCTCTGTTACCATGAACGCTGCCTCGATGGAGAACAGCGGTCTGGAGTTCTCGCTGACCTACCGCAACCGCGACCACGCCCTGAAGCATGAGATCAGCGCCAACCTGAGCACCCTGAAGAACAAGGTGACCTCGCTCGGTTTCGGTACTGAGAAGTACATTACCGGTTCCTATATCACGGAAGTCGGCGAGGAAGTCGGTAAGTTCTATGGTTGGGACTATCAGGGTATCATCCGCACCCAGTCGCAGCTCGACGAGCTGAATGCCATCGCAGAGGCCAAGGGTCTCTCAGAGTATCAGCCTGGTGCTAAGGTTGGCGACTGCTACTACCGCGACGTGAATGGTGACGGCCAGATCAATGCCGATGACCAGACAGTCTTAGGCAGCGGCCTGCCATCAGTAAACTTCGGTATCAGCGCACACTTGGAATACTCGATCTTCGACCTGAGCATCTCTACATTCGGTGCTTTAGGCTACCATGTAAGCGATTACCTCTACAACCAGCTGAACTCCAGCTACGGCTATGGCAACAAGGACGTCAACATCCTCAATGCCAACCAGGGTAAGCGCGACGATTTTGGCAATTTCATCGAGTACTCCAGTAATATACCTGCCACTTACCTGTCGAACAGTGCCACGCTGGCTTGGAACGACCTGTTCTGCGACCGTCAGATCCAGAATGCCGCCTATTGGAAGATTGCCAACGTTGAACTTGGCTGCAACCTGCCCAACAAGTGGTTTGCCAACTATGTCTCTGGTGTCCGCATCTATGTGTCGGCCCAGAACCTCTTCACCATCACAAGCTATAAGGGCTACAATGTTGACTATGCCGGCGGTACGTTTACCCCAGGCTACAACTACTGCTCTTACCCGACGGCTCGAAGCTTCATGGCTGGTTTGAACTTTACCTTCTAGACATAAGGACATGGTTTTTAGACATAAGAACATAAGAACATAAAGATATGAAAAAGAATAATATATATAATAAGGTGGGGCTGGGGGTAATCTCCTTCCTCCTTCCTCTTTCCTCGTTCCTCGTGACATCATGTGAGGACAAGCTGGACGTGACGAATCCCAACCAGCAGACGGCAGCAACATTCGGTTTCTCTGCCGAAGACCTGGAGGAGAATGTGATTGCAGCCTACAACCATATCCGTATGGAGGGAACATACGCCCGTGTAGGCTATACGATTGATGTTTGCCGCGGTGATGAGGTCTGGAACTCCTCACAGGTATGGTATATGCCCTTCGACGATCTGAATGTTCCTTTCACGGACGAGATCGGACAGTGGTCTTGGCGTGACTGGTACTACACCATCAACGTGACCAACTTCACCCTCTCCCGCTGTGGCGAGGACAATAGTGCGCTAAACGACCAGATGAAGCATATCAAGGGACAGATGCTGTTCCTCCGCGGACTGGCCTACTACATGCTGGCCGGCTACTATCAGAACCCGATTCTGATCACCGACTACGCCACCTATTCGACGCTCGACGGCCTCTATGGCACCAACAGCACCTACGATGAGGTATGGGATCAGGTAGAGAAGGACTTCAAGGAGGCTATGTCGCTGCTGCCCAGCCGCAATGCTGGCGGTGAGTGGGCCAAAGGTCGCGCCACCTGTGGTGCTGCCGCCGGCTACTATGCCCGTGCACTGATGATGCGTCATAAGTACAGTGACGCTCTCGACGTGCTGAAGGCTATCATTGGTGGCCAGTATGGCACCTATAAGCTAATGGCCAACTACGGTGACAACTTCCGTGAGGGACCTGCCTACGAGAACAACGACGAGAGTCTCTTCGAGGTGCAGTTCCTCGACTACGGTTCTCAGGGTACCGACGACGAGTGGACACCTGTGAACACCAGTCCGAACGCCACGCAGGGTCACGCCATCGAGAGTAACTACGGTCCTGGCGACTGTGGTGGCTGGGCAGACCTCTCTGCATCTCCCTGGCTCTACAACCTCTTCAAGGCCGAGAAGACCACCAGTGGCACACTCGACCCGCGTCTCTACTGGACCATCGGCACCTATGAGCCCGAGTGGGAGGGCTTTGAGTTTGGCAATGTCTGCTATCAGCAGCCCATCACTGATGATGCTCCTTTCGTGACGAACAACAACAACGGCGGTCTGCCCATCGCCAAGAACACCAACCTGCGCACAGGTCTCTATGACAAGGTGATCACAGGTCTTCACTGCGGTATCAACCTCCGTATGATGCGTTACAGCGACGTGCTGCTGCGTGCCGCCGAGTGCGAGAACGAGGTGAACAATGGTCCCACGGACAATGCCATCGAGTGGGTTAATCAGGTACGTCGTCGTGCTGGTCTGGCCGACTTGAAGAAGGCAGACTTCAATTACGACAAATTCTTCGAGCAGATTGCCAATGTGGAGCGTCCGAAGGAGTTCGGTTGTGAGTTCGGCCGTGGCTTTGACCTCATCCGTTGGGGATGGTTCTACGACAGTGGCCGTCTGCAGCAGTTGAAGGAGCACGGCACGTTCCGTCGCACCAACGACCGCAGTCGCCTCAAGGAGCCCGTCAGCTATTCTGAAGTAGGTATCGACTCTGAGCTGAAGAGCTCGTACGATTCTTGGATTCCCGGTCATGAGTTCTTCCCCATCTACCAGGGTACACTCAACGATAACCCCAACCTCCAGGGCAACTCTGCCAACAGCAGCACCAGCAATGCTGACAAGCTGTATGGACCAGTACACCCCGTGGTAAATCTCTGATTCAATTAAGAAATAAGAAGTAAGAGAGAAGTATTAAGAATTAAGAAAGAATACAATTATGAAATATCTCAATAAATTAGCAACAGTCTTCTGTGCTGCAGCACTTGGCCTGATGGCTCTGACGAGCTGTGAGGGCGGCGACCTGTACAGCATCGATTCTCCAGACTGGATATCCTCAAAGGCTGACTCCATTGCCGCCGAGAAGGCCAAGAACCAAAGTGGCGAGGAAGAAATCGAAGGTATGCAGGAAGATGTATATACCATCGGTGCCACCGACTATTCTACTGGCTGGTGGGCTGTGTTCTCCAAGTATTATCAGATTCCTGAAGGTGAGAAGTGGATCGCTCAGTTCAACCTGAACATCAATCCCAACGCAACCAACACCTATAAGAATTTTGCACTCATCATCACCAATGATGCAGACCGTGGCGCAAACAAGGAGTACGGTGCCATCCGCTACGACTATCAGCCCAGCGGAAACTCTGAATGGGGTGACTACATTGACCGTAGCCTCGCTACGAGTACGCTTGAGTTTGCTACCGATACCGATAGTGGCGTAGACCAACTCGGTGGTAAGGTGACACTCACCATCGACCGCTCAGAAGGTGGTTTGATTGTTACCATGACCAATGGTAAGGTAACCAAGACCTACACGCAGAAGTCGCCACTGGTGAACCTGAACGACGACCAGTCGAACACCACCATCCGTGCTTTCCTCGTGCCTGAGGGCTCTTACATCAACTTCCTTGGTTCTACCATTGAGCCTATCGGAGGCTTTACCTCTAAGGAAGACAAGCAGCCATTGTCGATGACGCTCAACGGTGTGCCCAAGAAGGTGCTCCAGGGTGTAGCATTTGAGGATGCCTTTGCCAATGTGACGGCTACTGTCCAGTTCGAGCAGGGCGTTTCACTGGATGTGAAGTTTGCGGATCTGACATTCGAGGTCATTCCCGATATGAACAATCTGGGCCAGAAGACCCTCGTGGCTGCATATGCCAAGACCTTCAAGGGTGAGGCTGCTGCACCCGTCATCGGCTATGCACAGTTCGAGATTGTCGATAAGATGTATAAGACCATTGGTGCTACCGACAACTCTACGCCTTTCTGGGGTGATCACTCTGAGAACATCAAAGTTGGTCCGAAAGAGACCTTCATTTCCAGCTTTACCAACTACACCAATGGCCAGAACAACTGGAACAACTTCGTGGTGGTGCTCTGCCGTCAGGACAACACCGAGTTTGCCGTCGTCCGTGCTGATAACTACGGATGGGGTGCAGGATACGATGGCAACCCGAACCTCGTGCTCAGCGGTGGTCAGTCTGACTGGGGTGCATGGCTCAAGGCTATGGACGGTGCCAAGGTGGATGTAGCCGTGACCAATAACGGCGATGGCACAGCCGACGTCTCGGCTATCATGCAGGGTAACGATGGTAACTTTTATACCCAGGAATATAAGGGAATTGCCATCGATTCAAATGACTTCTATTTCCGCTTTACCGTTGATGGTAGCCATCTGGAGTTTGACAACGTGATTGGTGAGGAAGACAACTCTACCGCATTCTGGGGTGCCCACTCTTCAGACTACAACGTTCCTGTAGGCAGAACCGTTATCACACGCATCAAGAACTACAGCAACCTGCAGAACAACTGGAACAACTTCGTGGTCGTTCTGACGAAAGACGGTACTACTGAGTATGCAGTGGTACGTGCCGACAACTACGGTTGGGGCGACAGCTACGCTGCTTGCACACCGAGTGGTGGACAAAGTGACTGGGGCGCTTGGCTCAAAGCTATGGACGACGCTACCGTCACCGTCTCTGTGACCAACCATGGCAGCTCTGCTGATGTGAAGTGCATCATGGTGGGTAACGATGGCAAGACCTATAAGCAGGACTACATCGGTATCAGTCCTATCGACAGCGAACTCTGGTTCCGCTTTACCGTCGACGGCAGCCATCTGGTATTCGAGTAAAAGTAGACCTGTATTCTACATATTGAATTAGTTAGTTATTTGTAATAGGGGGCGGACTAAGCGAAGCCCGTCCCCTTTACTTTTCCTTTAACACTGTAAGATATGAAAGCGAAAACAATATTGTGGTCGCTGCTAGCCCTTTTTGTCTCTTCCCAGACGATTGCCCAGCCTCGCCACTTCAAGCGTGCTGACTTCCAGACGGAGACGCCGATGGTCCACGACCCAGTGATGGCCTTCGAAGACAGTACCTATTATATCTTCGCCACAGGCATGGGTATCCAGCAGATGACCTCGAAGGACCGCAAGACCTGGACGGTGAAAGCCGACCCCGTGATGTCTGTCATTCCCAAATGGACGCACGACTCCGTGCCAGGCTTCACCCATCATGTGTGGGCTCCTGATATCATCCAGTATCGTGGTCGCTGGTGGCTCGCCTACAGCTGCTCCACCTTCGGACGCAACGGCTCTGCCATCGGTCTGCTCTCCACACGTTCGCTGGCTTCCGGCCTCTGGGACGATGAAGGCTGTATCGTCACCTCCCGTGAAGGTCGTGACAACTGGAACGCCATCGATCCCAATTTCGTCATTGATGACAAGGACCAGCCCTGGCTCGTCTGGGGTTCCTTCTGGGACGGCATCCAACTCGCCCGCCTCGACTCATCCCTGCATGTTGCTGTGCCACAGCAACAAACAACCATCGCCCGTCGCTTCAACCTCTCCGCTCCCGACGGCAAGAAAACCCTCTCCGTGAATCCCAATCCTCCGAAGAATCCCACCTCCGACTTCGCCGGTCCTAACGCCATCGAGGCTCCGTTCATCTTCATGCACGACGGCTGGTACTACCTCTTTGTATCCTGGGACTACTGCTGTCAAGGTGCCAAGAGTAACTACCGTGTTGCCGTGGGGCGCAGCCGCAACGTCGAAGGTCCCTACCTCGACAGCAAGGGTGTTGACATGCGCGACGGTGGCGGTAACATCTTCCTCGAAGGCGACAAGAAGGAATATGAGGCAGCAGGCCACTGCGCAGCTTATCACCTGGACGGTCAGGACATCT
>JAEETC010000073.1 GCA_016286585.1 Prevotella sp.
ATCCCCGTGGCTATGACTACTGGTGGATGGTAGGCCACTATCAGAACGACGCTCCTGAGGCGACGGATACAGACCGCTGGGCGCTTGAACACGGCTATGTGGCTATCACCCCCACCCAGATTGACCTAACCGCTTATCAGGCGATAGATATCATAAAGGGATGGAATCTGTAATTGTCAATAATCAATCTTCAATTATCAATTCATGAAGTACTACCTCATTGCCGGTGAAGCCTCAGGCGACCTCCATGCGTCCCACCTGATGCGCTCGTTGAAAGAAATTGACGCCAAGACCGATTTCCGGTTCTTTGGTGGCGACTTGATGGCATCGGTAGGTGGTACACTGGTGAAGCACTATCGCGATCTCGCCTATATGGGCTTTATTCCTGTGCTGCTACATCTGCCAACGATACTCCGCAACATGAAGATGTGCAAGCGCGATATCGAGACGTGGCGGCCAGACTGTGTGATTCTCGTCGACTATCCTGGTTTTAACCTCGATATTGCCAAATATGTAAAATCTCATACAAACATTCCCGTTTATTACTATATTTCTCCAAAGATCTGGGCTTGGAAGGAGTATCGCATCAAGAACATCCGTCGCGATGTCGACGAGCTCTTTTCCATCCTGCCCTTCGAGGTCGACTTCTTCGAGAAGAAACACCATTATCCTATTCACTACGTCGGCAACCCTACGGCCGATGAAGTCCGCGAGTTTCTTTCTTCTTTACCGCCAGCTGGCAGAAAAGAAGAAAAAATCATCGCGCTGTTGGCTGGGTCGAGGAAGCAGGAGATCAAAGACAACCTCCCCACGATGCTGGCTGCCGTGAAAGGCTTGGAGAGAGACTACCGTATGGTGGTGGCAGGTGCGCCGGGTATCGATCCCACCTATTACGACCAGTTCCTCCGGGGAAGTGGGGTAGAGATCGTGTTTAATGCGACCTATTCGCTGTTGTCCCAGGCCCATGCTGCCCTCGTGACCAGCGGTACGGCTACCTTAGAGACCGCTTGTTTCAATGTGCCGCAGGTGGTGTGTTACAAGCTGCCCCTGCCGAAGATCGCTTCTTATGTCAGGAAACGGCTGATCAAGGTGAAGTATGTATCCTTGGTCAACCTCATTGCCGATCGCGAGGTGGTCACAGAGATTCTCGACAAGAATTATTCCGCTGCCTATATCCGTCAGGAATTAGAGCGAATCCTTGCTGGTCCAGACCGTCAGCTGATGCTCGATGGCTATGCCGAGGTGCGCCGCCGTCTGGGCGACCAGAAGGCTCCTGATAATGCTGCAAAGATGATATATACATTAATAAATAATTAACCATTATGAAAAAGGTATTTGTTTTCGCTGTGATGGCTATAGCGGCCCTCACGACAAACGCACAGAACATCCAGTTGCACTACGACTTCGGCCGTAACATCTATCCTGATGAGGAAGCAGGTCGCCAGAAGGTCACTGTCACCCTCGAACAGTTCAAGGCCGACAAGTGGGGCTCCTGGTACTACTTTGTCGATCTCGATCTCAGCCGCAAGTTCTTCAAAGGTGCCTATACCGAGATCTCGCGCGAGTTCAACCTTGCCAAGCAGTTGCCCCTCGCTGCCCATGTCGAGTACGATGGTGGCATCAACCTTGGCGGCAGTTTCCAGCAGGCAGCCCTCGCAGGTGTCGCCTATAATGGTCATAATGCCGACTTCTCGAAGACCTGGTCGGTGCAGGTGCTCTACAAGCGTTTCTTCAAGAGTTACGACTACACCAGGGCCTATAACAGTGCCCAGCTGACGGGCGTGTGGGACTTGAACTTCGCCGACAAGAAGTGCACCTTCTCTGGCTTCATCGATTTTTGGCGGGGCGAGAACTGGCGTCCTGGTAAAGAGAACCACGGTATGCTCGTCATCCTCTCAGAGCCACAGTTCTGGTATAACGTCACTCCGAATATCAGCTTTGGCTCCGAAGTGGAGATCAGCAACAACTTCATCTACAATACGTATAACGACAAGACGTTCTTCATCAACCCGACCCTTGCTTTCAAGTGGAACTTCTAATCAACAAGCGACATTAAAATCAATCAACGATTGTCAATATGGTAAACTTAGAACTGTCAGCAACTCGCAAGACCATCGTCGGTGTTCAGTTCCTGTTCGTAGCCTTTAGCTCGACGGTACTGGTACCGCTGCTCGTAGGCCTTGACCCCGCTACCGCGCTCTTTACGGCAGGTATCGGTACGCTCCTCTTCCACCTCGTCACCAAAGGCGCGGTGCCCATCTTCCTTGGTTCCAGCTTTGCCTTTATCGCTCCGATCCTTTCGGCTTCGGCACAGTGGGGCATGCCTGGCACCATCGCCGCTTTTGCCGGCGTGTCACTCGTCTACTTCGTGATGTCGGCCCTCATCAAGTGGCAGGGACGTAAGTTTATCAACCGTCTCTTCCCGCCCGTGGTCATCGGCCCTGTGATCATCCTCATCGGACTGTCACTCTCTCCTGCCGCCGCAAACATGGCAAAGGAGAACTGGTTGCTGGCCTTAGTCTCGCTGATCACGGCCATCCTGGCGGTGGCCTTTGGCAAGGGTATGGCGAAGCTTGTGCCTGTGGTCATCGGCATCGTCGTGGGCTATGTCGTGGCACTCTGCATGGGTGTCGTCGACCTTTCCGCCGTTTATTCGGCACCGTGGTTCGCCCTGCCGTCGATGCTGACAGACTTCCATCTGCCTGAGTTCGCCTGGGAGCCCTTCGTGTTCATGATCCCTGTGGCCATCGCCCCTGTCATCGAGCATATCGGCGATGTCTACGTGGTCAGTGCCGTAGCCGAGAAGGACTTCGTGAAGGATCCCGGCCTCCATCGCACAATGTTGGGCGACGGTCTGGCCTGTCTCTTCGCCTCTTTCGTCGGAGGTCCCCCGGTGACCACCTATTCCGAGGTGACTGGTGCCATGCAGATCACGCGTGTCACCCATCCGCAGGTCATCCGCATCGCTGCAGGCACAGCTATTGTATTCTCCGTCATCGGCAAGCTCAGCGCCCTGCTGCAGTCGATTCCTTCGGCTGTCCTGGGCGGTATCATGCTGTTGCTCTTCGGCTCTATCGCCTCGGTGGGCATCCAGTATCTCATCCAACACAAGGTTGACTTCAGCGAGACGCGTAACATTATCATCGCCTCCGTCACGCTCACCATGGGCATCGGCGGTGCCATCATCTCCTTCGGCACCTTCACCATGAGCGGCATCGGACTCTCCGCGCTGACGGGCGTGCTGCTCAACCTTCTGGTTCCGCAGACCAAACCCGAGAAATAGTTTATAAACCAACATATATGATGATGACTAAAGAATTCAGAACCCTTGCGATGCTGGCTGTGGCTGGTCTCGCAGTCTTGAGTGCCTGCACTCAGAAAGCAACGGAGGTCACACTCCAAGTACAAACCAAGTACGGCATCCTCGAAGGCTTCGAGCAGGATGGCGTGAAGAAATTCCTCGGCGTACCCTTCGCCCAGGCGCCCGTCGGCGACCTCCGCTGGAAGGCTCCGCAGCCCGTACAGCCTTGGGAGGGCATACGTGAGGCTAAGGCCTTCGGCGACGATCCCATGCAGCCTAACGTCTTCGGCGACATGAACTTCCGTGGTTCTGGCCGCAGCGAGGACTGTCTCTATCTGAACATCTGGACCACGGCCTCTACCACGGCCGATGCCCTGCCCGTGCTGATCTATTTCAATGGTGGCGGACTGATGGCCGGCTCTGGCAGTGAGCCCCGCTACGACGGTTCTTCCATCGCCAAGGAGGGTGTCATCGGCGTGACGGCCAACTACCGTGAGGGTGTGTTCGGCTTCTTCGCCCATCCGGAGCTCACGGCGGCTTCCGACTACAAGGGAAGCGGCAACTTCGGTTTCCTCGATCAGGTGGCAGCCATCCAGTGGGTGAAGGAGAATATTGCTGCCTTCGGTGGCGATCCTAAGCGCATTAACATCGTCGGTGAGTCGGCTGGCTCCTTCTCCGTCTCGCTGCTCATGTGCTCGCCCCTCTCCAAGAACCTCATTGCAGGCGCATTGCTCTCATCGGGTGCCGAGGTGCTGCCCTACGAGCCCGCTACGCAGGCTGCTGCCGACTCTGCTGGCGCTGCCCTGCTCGCAAATGCCGGTATTGCAAGTCTGTCCGACGCAATGGCCCTGAACGCAGACTCGCTCCAGAAGATCCTGCCTCCCAGAGGCATGGCCAACGTGGTGCTCGACGGCTATTTCATGTCAGAGAGTGCCGATGCCGTGTTCGAGAAGGGTGAGCAGGCTCAAGTGCCGCTGTTGGCAGGCTGGAACTCGCTCGAAGGACACCCCGCACAGGCGCTGCAGGGACAGGCTCCCACGCTCCAGAACTTCAAGAATGCCATGAAGGCGCGGTTCGGTGATATGACAGACGAGATTTTCGCGGCCTACGGCATTGCTGCCGACGAGGACGTCCTGAGCCAGAAAGGCCTCGACCTCGCCTCTGACCTCTTCACCGGCTTCCCCACGTGGAAGGTCTGCGACTATCACGCTAAGTCGGGTCTGCCCGTCTACCGCTATCACTACATGCACCCGCGTCCACAGGTATCTGCCAAGATGGGCGACAAGGTGGGCGCTCTGGCTGGTGGAGTGCGTGAGAAGACTGCCGAAGAGAAGAAGGCCGAGGCCCAACAGCCCGCCATCGCCCCTGGTGCCGTCCATTCTGCTGACATCGAGTATGCTATGGGAACGCTTGACACCAATGAGTACTACGACTGGCAGGACGAGGACTATGCCATTTCCAAGCTGTTCCTGTCCTACTATGCCAACTTCTGCAAGACGGGCAATCCTAACGGCGAGGGCCTGCCCCAGTGGACGGCTATCACAAAAGAAAACCTCGATGCCGCTCCAGTCATGAAGATCGATGTTGAATCGGCTGAAGTAGCCTCTCCTGAAAAGGAAAATGCCTACCGTACGCTCGAGAAATTCTACAGAAGCAAGAAGTAATTGCGTAAGAGGGAATTATTCTCTCTTTTGTAGAAGTAAATATTTTTTACCAATACATAGGGCAGCCTTGACTGCCCTATTTTAGTGCTATTTCACTCCTCGGAGTTTCATGGCAGGAAACTCGGACTTTCCTTAGCCCAAACTCCGACTTTCATGCCATGAAACTCTAGCTTTCCTTAGCCCGCCATTCGAGAGGTAATCATAAGTTCTTATTATGTAAACTATTTTCAAACTTTCCGTTACGCCGTTACAGCGTTACAGTTATTCTGAGGCCATTCAAAACCCTCAAAATTATACTTATATTTATATATATAAGTATATATAAATATAAAGTAAATCAGAGTCTAATCCTAACCCTGTTTTTAGAACTGTAACGGTGTAACGCTGTAACGCTCTGTTGGAATAAACTCAAGACTCGTAGTCCGTGGGGTCTGGGATGCCGGCTTCGGCGAGGGCTTCACGGCGTTCGACGCAGGTGCCGCAACGACCACAGTGTTTATCGCCGCCTTTATAGCACGACCAGGTCTCTGCATAGTTGATGCCTAACTCCTTGCCTCTGGCTGCTATCTGGCCTTTGGTCATGTTGCAGTAGGGCGAAAGCAGATGCACGCCGTTATAGGTTCCTGCATGGGCAGCACCGTCGAAGGCCTCGACAAACTCTGGACGGCAGTCGGGGTAGATGGTGTGGTCGCCCCCATGATTGGCCATCATCACATATTGCAGCTCACGACTCTCGGCCATTCCTGTGGCAATGGCCAGCATGATGCCATTGCGGAAAGGCACCACCGTCGACTTCATGTTCTCATCGGCATAATGCCCTTCAGGGATGGCCTCGGAGCCTTCCAACAGCGAACTGTGGAAATATTTGGGCATGAAATCGAGGGGAATGACCACATGGGGAATGCCTAATCGCTCACAATGCATCTTGGCAAAGGGTATCTCCTTCGCATTGTGGTTTGAGCCATAGTCGAAAGAGATGGCCAATGCGATGCGCTCTTGGTAGTCGTAAAGCAGCGTGACGGAATCCATGCCGCCGCTCAGAATCAGAATACAGTCTTTCATTTGCTGAGGCGTTCTTTGTCTAACACTAACTGCCGCATGTTCTTCAGCAGGTCGCTGGCAAAGATGAAGTCGGTAAGGCGGGTGTTTTCGGAATGCATGATCTGACTGCTCACGCCTTGCCACTCCTTGTGGCCTTCGTAGATGAAGATGATGTTCTCGCCGATACCCATCACGGAGTTCATGTCGTGGGTATTGATGATGGTGGTGATGTTGAACTCGCGGGTGATGCCCTGCAGCAGGTCGTCGATGACGAGTGAGGTCTTCGGGTCGAGGCCGGAGTTGGGCTCGTCGCAGAAGAGGTACTTGGGGTTGAGGGCGATGGCACGGGCGATGGCGACGCGCTTCTGCATACCGCCTGAGATCTCGCCGGGGAATTTCTCTTCGGCCCCGACGAGGTTCACGCGGTCCAGACAGTCCATGGCGCGCTTTGTGCGCTCACGCAGCGTCATCGCTGAAAACATGTCGAGCGGGAACATGACGTTCTCAAGCACTGTCAGCGAGTCGAAGAGGGCGGCACTCTGGAAGATCATGCCCATCTCGCGGCGCATCATCACCTTCTCGCGTTTCGACATGCCCACGAAGTCGCGTCCGTCGTAGAGCACCTCGCCGCTGGTGGGGTCGAGCAGGCCCACAAGGTTCTTCATCAGCACCGTCTTACCCGAGCCGCTCTGGCCGATGATGAGGTTGGTCTTGCCGTCTTCGAACACTGTGCTGATGTCTTTCAGCACCTCCTTGTCATCAAAGCTCTTATATAGGTTCTTGACTTCTATCATGACAGCAACTGGGTTAGGAAGACATCGCTGAAGAGAATTAACACGCTGGAGGTGACAACGGCATCGGTAGAGGCCTTACCCACGTTCACGCTGCCGCCCTCGACGGTATAGCCGCAGAAGGCCGGCACGCTGGAGATGATGAAGGCGAAGAACTGGCTCTTGATGATCGACATCCACATGAACCAGGGCTTGAAGTCGTGTTGCAGGCCCAGTGTCAGGTCGTCGGGGGGCAGCACATGGCCCACGTAGGCGGTGGCATAGGCACCGAGGATGCCCGTGGCGGAGGAGAAGATCACGAGGAACGGCATGATGGTCAGCATGCCCATGATCTTCGGCAGGATGAGGTAGCTGGCGGAGTTGACACCCATGATCTCCAGGGCGTCGATCTGCTGGGTGACGCGCATCGTGCCCAGCTCGGAAGCGATGTTAGAGCCTACCTTTCCTGCAAGGATGAGACACATGATGGAGCTGGAGAACTCGAGCAGCAGGATCTCACGCGTGGTGTAGCCAGAGACCCAGCGCGGCATCCAGGGACTCTGGATGTTCAGTTTCATCTGGATGCAGATGACCGCTCCGATGAAGAACGAGATGAGCAGGACGATACCGATGGAGTTGACACCCAGCTGCGCCATCTCCTTCACATACGATTTGAAGAACATGCGCATGCGCTCAGGCACCGAGAATACACGGCCCATGAGCATCAGGTAGCGTCCGAGGATCAGAAGATATTTGTATACCATGCGAATTTCTGTATGTCGCGGTTATAATTACTATAGAGACCACCGGCTTGGGGCACGAACATCGACACACCGTGGAACTTCTCTTCCGTCATGGTGAAGTCGTTGTAGAATTTATACCAACTCTTGTTGGTCTCCCAACTGGTGGAAATGCGCTTGTCGATGACGGCACGGTCGAGTACCTCGCGCCACTTCTTATAGTCGGCCTCCGGGGCATGGGAGCGCACGAAGTCGCCCGCGTCGTAGAAGATGTTATAAGCAGGGTTGAAGGGTGAGTAGCCGCTGCCGTCGTAGTAGTAGTGGATGGTGCCGGTCATGTCGGCATATTCGCTGTCTTGCTGCTGGCGGATGACCTCCATCACCGTGCGAGTGGCCTGGGCCACAGCTTCCATCTCGCTGGTCTTCACGGCAGACAACGGCAGGTAGTTGGGGTAACGGGCGCTGTAGCGGTCGAGTATCGAGGTGGTGATGGCCTTGCGGTCGAACATGGCGGGCACCACGGTCTCATAGGGGGCACCGTCGTCGGGAATCTCGGCAGGTGAGCCGATGACATAGTCGGTGACGTTACGCAGTTCGTAGAGTGTCTCCAGGCACATGAAGTTGCAGCAGTCGGCAAAGATGAACGTCAGTTTCGGCAGCTTCTCAAGCACCTTCCGGATGGTGGGGATGTTCAGCCAGGGACCATTGTCGCTGTAGGGGTCGTTACGGCCATTGTCGACGCCGTAGCCGCGGCTGTAGGCGATGGAGTCCTGGACGGTCCATCCTGCAGCGTGGCCCCAGAGCACAAGGCCGTAGCCCTCGGTGGCGGGGTAGTGGCTGACGGCGTAGGTGAGCACCTTTTCAAAGATGTGTGGATCGCTCGACTGCTCATCCTTCTCGCTGATGCCCAGATCGACAATCGACACAGAATCTGTCAGCACACCGTTCTTGATACGGGCCAGCCAGGGCAGCTCGTCTTTCTTCGCACGGTCGTACCACACCACCAGGTTGTCGTTTCCGTCGATCAACTTCGAACCTTCCTTCATCTCTTCCAGGTCAGCGGCGGCACATGACGACAGTCTGTTTTCGCCAGACATGTAGACAATCACTGTGCGGGTGCTGGGTGCCTCGTCGTCATCGTCGTCCTTGCAACAGGCCGTCAGCATCAGACATAAAAGGATGGCTGAGACTGACCATAGGAGTGATAATCTTTCGATATACTGTTTCATCCTTGATTCTTCTTTACGCGTGCAAAGGTACAACAATTTTGGGGAGTTAATGGAGATAATGGAGTTAAAGGGAGTTAAACGACAGTACTTTTCGCTGAAAATGAGTAACTTTGCGGTCGAAAAAGAAAAAGTTCGTATGAATCAGGAGACGAATCAGGAGACGATCAGCATGGCAGCGCAGCCGGAAGAACGGTTGGTGCTGCGTACGGAGGGTCTCATCAAACGGTATGGGAAGCGAACCGTGGTGAACGATGTGAGCTTCGATGTGAAGCAGGGTGAGATTGTGGGTCTGCTGGGGCCCAATGGTGCCGGTAAGACCACCTCGTTCTATATGACCACAGGCTTGATCGTGCCCAATGGCGGACATATTTACCTGGGCGACGAGGAGGTGACGAAGTATCCTGTGTATAAGCGTGCCCGTGCGGGTATCGGCTATTTGGCACAGGAGGCGAGCGTGTTCCGTAAGATGAGTGTCGAGGACAATATCCTTTCTGTGCTGGAGATGACAGGTAAACCGCGTGACTACCAGCTGGAGAAGTTGGAAGAGCTTATCAAGGAGTTCCGTTTGGGTAAGGTGCGACGAAACAAGGGTGACCAGCTCTCGGGAGGTGAACGCCGTAGGACGGAGATAGCCCGTTGTCTAGCCATCGAACCGAAGTTTATCATGCTCGACGAACCTTTTGCCGGTGTGGATCCCATCGCCGTGGAGGATATCCAGCAGATCGTCTGGAAGCTGAAATACCGGAATATCGGTATCCTGATCACAGACCATAACGTGGATGAGACGCTGACCATCACCGATCGTGCCTATCTGCTGTTCGAGGGTCGCATCCTCTTCCAGGGCTCGCCTGAGGAACTGGCGGAGAACAAGATTGTCCGTGAGAAATACCTCACCACCTCGTTCGTACTGCGTAAGAAGGACTTCCAGTTGTTGGAAGAGGAACGTAAGGCCAAGGAAGAAGCGGAGGCTCTTATTTAGTTAATTATCTATAAAAGTGATCATCTGTAAACCGTAAACTGCAAACCATAAACAAAAAAATAACTACCTTTGCACCCCAAAAATTTGATTATATAATATAATAAGGTATATAGAAAGATGAAAATTACATTTGATTGCCCTGATAAAATCAATGGCCTGATGACGATGGTCATTGAGCCCGCAGACTATCAGGAGAAGGTTGAGAAGACACTGAAAGACTATCGTAAGAAGGCTCAGGTTCCTGGATTCCGTCCAGGTCAGGTGCCTATGGGAATGATCAAGCGCCAGTATGGCACCGCCGTGAAGGTGGAGGAAGTGAACCGCTTGATCAGTGAAAAGCTCTATGGCTATATCCAGGAGAACAAGATCCAGATGCTGGGTGAGCCCCTGCCGAACCAGGAGAAGCAGAAACCCCAGGACTTCGAGAAGGAGGGCGAGTTGGAGTTTGTGTTCGACATCGCCGTGGCTCCTGAGATGAAGGCTGAGCTGACAGACAAGGATAAGATCACCTATTACGACATCAAGGTAGACGATAAGCTCGTTGACGACCAGGTGCAGATGTACTGCTCACAGGCTGGTGAGTTCAAGGAGGCAGAGACCTTCAGCGGCAACGATACGCTGACTGGTGAGCTGCGTGAGCTCGACGAGAAGGGTGGCACGAAGGAAGGTGGTCTTGCCAACGAGGCTGCCATGATTATGCCTGCCTATGTCAAGGACGAGAAGCAGCGCAAGCTCTTCGACGGTGCCAAGAAGGGTGATGTCATCACCTTCAATCCCAAGAAGGCCTATCCCGACAACGATGCCGAGGTGGCTGCCCTGCTGAAGGTGCAGAAGGACGACGTGAAGGATCTGGCCAGCGACTTCAGTTATCAGATCAATGAGATCCGCCACTTCCAGCCCGCAGAGCTGAACCAGGAACTCTTCGACCGTGTGTTCGGTGAGGGAACGGTGAAGGACGAGAAGGCTTTCCGCGAGAAGATCGCCGAGACCTTGAAGCCCCAGCTCGAGACTAACAGCGACTATAAGTTCCTGATGGACATTCGTGCTTATGTGGAGAAGAAGGTGGGTGAGGTGACCTTCCCAGAGGCTCTGCTGAAGCGTGTGATGTTGCAGAACAACCAAGATAAGGGTGCCGACTACGTGGAGAAGAACTTCGAGGGTAGCATCCGTGAACTGAAGTGGCACCTGATCAAAGAGCAGCTCGTCGCTGCCAACGAGGTCAAGGTGGAGGATGCCGACCTGAAGGCTGTCGCCAAGGATGCCATCCGTCAGCAGTTCGCACAGTATGGCATGTCGAACGTGCCCGATGAGGTGCTGGAGAACTATGCCGACGAGCAGTTGAAGAAGCGTGAGAATGTGGAAAACTTCGTGGATCGTGCCGTCGACCTGAAACTCGTCGAAAAGCTTAAATCTGTCGTCAAATTGACCCGGAAAGAGGTCAGTTTGGAGGACTTTAACAAGCAGATGCAAGAAAAATAAGCATTTTTAGGAAAAAATAACCCCTTTTTTTGAGAGGTTATCGACTTTTTTATGTAACTTTGTGTCCCAAACACAAGTGAAAAAGGTCGGTAACCGCTCTTTTTTGTGGGAAAATATAACGAAAATAGTAAGATTATGAACGATAGAAACGATTTTAGAAAGTATGCAGTCCGTCATTTAGGTATGGACGGATTGACTGTCGACGAGGTGATGAAGGCTCAGGCTCAGTATCTGAATCCCTATATCCTCGAGGAGCGTCAGTTGAACGTGACGCAGATGGATGTCTTTTCGCGACTGATGATGGACCGTATCATCTTCCTCGGTACACAGATCGACGACTATACGGCCAACACCTTGCAGGCCCAGCTGCTGTACCTCGACTCCGTGGACTCGGGCAAGGATATCTCCATCTATATCAACTCCCCTGGCGGCAGCGTCACCGCAGGACTGGGCATCTACGACACGATGCAGTTCATCTCCAGCGATGTGGCTACCATCTGTACGGGTATGGCCGCCTCGATGGGTGCCGTCCTCCTTGTGGCCGGCACGGAGGGTAAGCGCTCGGCACTGCCCCACAGTCGTGTGATGATCCATCAGCCGCTGGGTGGTGTACAGGGACAGGCTTCGGATATCGAGATCGAGGCCAAGGAGATCCTGAAATTCAAGAAGGAACTATATACCATCATCTCTGAGCATTCACATACACCCTACGACAAGGTGTATGCCGACTCAGACCGTAACTATTGGATGACTGCCGAGGAGGCGAAGGCCTACGGCATGATCGATACCGTGTTGAAGAAGAAATGAAAATGAAGAAGGAGTGTAGCTTCTGCGGGAGAAGTGAACGGGAGGTGAGGCTGTTGATCTCTGGTATCAATGGCTACATCTGTGAGGACTGTGCACAGCAGGCCAACCGTATCGTGCAGGAGCACCTGAACGATAATGCGGCGCCTACCGGCACGAGCGTCGGAAAGGGGCAGAAACTCAAAGTGCCCAAGCCAAAGGAAATCAAGGATTATCTGGACCAGTATGTCATCGGACAGGATGAGGCCAAGCGCTATCTCTCTGTGGCGGTGTACAACCACTATAAGCGATTACAGCAGCCTAAGAGTGATGACGGTGTGGAGATTGAGAAGAGCAATATCATCATGGTGGGTTCGACGGGTACAGGCAAGACGCTTCTGGCTCGTACCATCGCCAAACTGCTTGACGTGCCCTTCACCATCTGTGATGCCACCGTCTTTACAGAGGCCGGCTATGTTGGAGAAGATGTGGAGAGTATCCTCACACGACTGTTGCAGGTGGCTGATTACAATGTGGAGGCTGCCCAGCGTGGTATCGTGTTCATTGACGAGATTGACAAGATAGCCCGTAAGAGCGATAATCCCTCGATCACCCGTGATGTCAGTGGCGAGGGTGTGCAACAGGGTCTGCTGAAGCTGTTGGAGGGTACGGTCGTGAATGTGCCGCCTAAGGGAGGACGTAAGCATCCGGATCAGGAGTATATTCATGTAGACACGCGGAACATCCTGTTTATCTGTGGTGGTGCCTTCGATGGCATCGAGCGGAAAATCGCCCAACGTATGAATACGCATGTGGTGGGATACAATTCGGTGCAGAATGTTAAGAAAATAGATAAGAAAGACCTGATGAAGTATGTGCAGCCGCAGGATCTGAAATCCTTCGGGCTCATCCCTGAGCTTATCGGACGTCTTCCTGTGCTTACCTACCTGAACCCGCTTGACAAGGCTGCGCTGGAGAAAATCCTGACGGAACCCAAGAACTCAATCATCAAACAATATCAGAAACTGTTTGAACTGGATGGTGTGAAGCTGGAATTCATGCCTGAGGCGTTGGAGGTCATTGTAGAAAAAGCGGTGGACTATAAGCTGGGTGCCCGTGGACTACGTTCGATCGTGGAGAATGTGATGATGGATTCAATGTTCTCGCTGCCTTCGCAGAAGGTAAAGAAATTTGACGTAACGCCAGACTATGTCCTCCAGCAGCTTGCACAGTCGCATTTGGAATCGTAAAGCCTAATAACTAAAGTATATGAATGAAAAGATGAATCTGACTGAAGCCCTGAAAAAGTACTTTGGATTTGATAAGTTCAAAGGCGATCAGGAGCGGATTATCCAGAACCTGCTGGACGGTAACGATACATTCGTGCTGATGCCCACTGGCGGCGGAAAGTCGCTCTGCTATCAACTGCCTTCGCTGTTGATGGAGGGTACGGCCATTGTCATCTCGCCTCTCATCGCCTTGATGAAGAACCAGGTGGATGTGATCACAAACCTCAGTGAGCACGAGGGGACTGCCCATTATCTGAACTCATCGCTCAACAAGGCGGCTATCGACCAGGTGAAAGCCGATATACAAAATGGAATAACCAAACTGCTCTATGTTGCACCAGAGTCGTTGACGAAGGAGGAGAACGTGGAGTTCCTGAAGACGGTGAAGATCTCGTTTTACGCTGTCGATGAGGCCCATTGTATCTCAGAATGGGGTCACGACTTCCGTCCTGAGTATAGACGTATACGCCCCATTGTCAATGAGATCGGCAAGGCTCCTATCATCGCGCTGACGGCGACGGCAACGGACAAGGTGCGCTCAGATATCAAGAAGAACCTGGGTATGACAGATGCCAAGGAGTTCAAGAGCTCATTCAACCGTCCGAACCTCTACTATGAAGTGCGGCCGAAGACCAAGGATGTCGATAAGGATATCATCAAGTTCATCAAGCAGCATCCAGGTAAGAGTGGTATCATCTACTGTCTGTCGAGAAAAAAGGTGGAGGAGTTGGCAGCGGTGCTGAGGGCTAACGAGATCAAGGCGGCTGCCTATCATGCCGGACTCGATTCTGCTACCCGTACCCAGACTCAGGATGACTTTCTGATGGAGAATATCGATGTAATCGTGGCTACCATTGCCTTTGGCATGGGTATAGACAAACCCGACGTGAGGTTTGTGATCCACTATGATATCCCCAAGTCGCTGGAGGGCTATTATCAGGAGACGGGAAGGGCAGGACGTGACGGAGGTGAGGGACTCTGCATCGCCTTCTATTCAAATAAGGACCTGCAGAAACTGGATAAGTTTATGGAAGGAAAGCCTGTGGCGGAGCAGGATATCGGGCGACAGCTCCTGGTAGAGACAGCTGCCTACGCTGAGACTTCCATCTGCCGACGGAAGATGCTCTTGCATTATTTCGGAGAGACTTATCCTAAGGATAACTGCGGCAACTGTGATAACTGTCTGCATCCCAAGACGGAGATCGAGGGCAAGGATCTGCTGGTGATTGCCTTGAAGGCTATCATTGACATCAAGGAGAATTTCCGTGCTGATTATGTTATCGACTTCATCACTGGCAAGGAGACTGACGAGATACTCGCCCATCACCATGAGGATTTGGAAACCTTTGGCGCAGGGGCAGATGAAGATGAGAAGATTTGGAATCCTGTCATCCGTCAGGCGCTGATTGCGGGCTATCTGCTTAAAGAGGTAGAGAACTATGGCCTGCTGAAGGTCACGCCGGCAGGTAAGAAATTTC
>JAEETC010000274.1 GCA_016286585.1 Prevotella sp.
CAGGGTGTCCATTTTGGTGTCAAGGGTGGTATTGATGTCACTGACATGAGTTTCAGCGAGAAGGTGTTCAATACATCAAACAGGCTTGGCTGGTTCATCGGCCCTTCATTGCAGATAGAATTCCCCATGAGTGGCTTTGGCATCGACATCGCAGGTCTCTACGACCAGAAGAGTACCGAGGTCAACGACCAGACCATCAAGATGAAGAGCGTTCTCGTGCCCCTCAACCTTCATTTTAGAATCGGATTCGGCCGCGATGCTGGTATATATCTTGCAGCAGGTCCACAGTTCAGCTTCAACGTCGGCGACGATGAGTTCAAGTGGAATGCGGATGGTGTAGAAAACACGTTCCAGCTGAAGAAATCCAGCCTGAGTGCCAATATCGGTGCCGGCTTCTATATCGCAGGCTGTTGGGAGGTAGGTGTTACCTATAATATTGCCCTGGGCAAGACGGGCGATGCGACCTTTAATTCCGTCAGGGATGGAATCAAGGAAGACGATGGTAAGTCGAGAACTTGGCAACTTTCTGCCGCCTACTATTTCTAAGTAGTCAATTGTAAATCGTCAAATTGTACATAGACGTCATCCTTCCTGTGCCGCTCGACGGCGTGTTCACCTATTCTGTACCACAGTCGTTGGAAGGACAGGTGAGGGTAGGGGTGCGTGTGCTCGTGCCTTTCGGCCGCAGCAAGACCTACGTCGGCATCGTCGACAAATCACCTGTCAACTGTCAACTATCAGATGTCAAATATAAGGACGTTCTTCAGGTCCTCGACGCTTCTCCCATCCTCACAGACTGTCAGCTGCGCCTCTGGCAGTGGATCTCTGACTACTACATGTCGCCCATCGGCGAGGTCTACAAGGCCGCTCTCCCCTCAGGACTGAAGGCCGAAGACGGTTATCGGCCGAAGACAGAGCTCTACATCCGTCTGACGCCTAAGTTCCGCTCCGAACAGGCTCTTCACATCGCCCTCGACATGCTCCAGCGCGCTCCCAGTCAGCAGAAGGCCTTCATCGACTTCCTCGATTTGGCTTTGTCAAATGAAGATTATCTCGCGGGTATTACCCGTGATGAACTGCTGAACCAAGGCCATACCCTCGCCACTATTACCGCCCTCGTGAAACGTGGACTCCTCGAGACCTTTGAGCAGGAGGTGGGGCGCCTGAACCACGGCGGCGAGCCCCATCCCGAGCGTATCAAGACCCTCAGCCTTGCCCAGCAGGATGCTTACAACCAGATACAGTTCGCCTTCCTCAAGAAGAACGTCACCCTGCTCCACGGCGTCACCTCCAGCGGTAAGACCGAGATTTATATCCACCTTATCCAACAGGCGTTGGAGAAGCAGCAGCAAGTGCTCTACCTCCTGCCTGAGATAGCCCTCACCGTACAGATGATGGATCGCCTGCAGCGTATCTTCGGCAACCGTCTGGGCATCTACCACTCCAAATACAGCGATGCCGAGCGCGTGGAGATCTGGCAGAAGCAACTCTCGACGCATCCCTATGATGTCATCCTTGGTGCGCGCAGTGCCGTGTTCCTGCCCTTCCAGCGTCTCGGCCTGGTGATTGTCGACGAGGAGCACGAGACCAGCTACAAGCAGCAGGATCCCGCTCCCCGCTACCACGCTCGCGATACTGCTATCGTCTTGGCGCAGATGATGGGGGCGAAGGTGCTGCTGGGAACAGCGACCCCCTCGACAGAAACCTACCACAACGCCCAGACAGGCAAGTATGGCCTCGTCGAGTTGAAGGAGCGCTATCAGGGCATCCTGCTGCCGGAGATACAGGTCGTCGACATCAAGGACCTGCAGCATCGTAAGATGATGAGCGGTCCCTTCTCGCCCCAGTTGCTGCTGAAAGTGCGCGAGGCGCTGGAACGCGGCGAGCAAGCCATCCTCTTCCAGAACCGTCGCGGCTATGCGCCGATGATCGAGTGCCGTAAGTGCGGATGGGTGCCCCATTGCCAGAATTGCGACGTGTCGCTCACCTACCACCGTCATCTCAATCAGCTCACCTGCCACTATTGTGGCAGTACCTATCAGGTGCCTGTGGAGTGTCCTGCCTGTGGCAGTCGTGACCTCGCCTCGCGGGGGTATGGCACGGAGAAGATAGAGGACCAGGTGCGTGAGATATTCCCTGAGGCTCGCATTGCCCGTATGGATCTCGATACCACCCGTTCACGTCAGGCCTACGAGCGCATTATCAACGACTTCTCCGCAGGTCGCACCAACCTCCTTATCGGTACGCAGATGATCTCCAAGGGACTCGACTTCGACCGTGTCTCCGTTGTGGGCATCCTCAATGCCGATACTATGCTCAATTATCCTGACTTCCGTGCCTATGAGCATGCCTTCATGATGATGGCGCAGGTCAGTGGACGAGCCGGTCGCAAGGGTCGTCAGGGACTCGTCATCCTTCAGACGAAGAGTCCAGACCTCTCAGTTATCCGTCAGGTAGTCAACAACGATTTCGACGCTTTTTTCCGTTCCATTCTCGCCGAGCGCCGTCAGTTCCGCTATCCGCCCTACTGCCGCCTGGTCTATGTCTTCCTGAAACACCGTTCCGACAGCTTTGCCGATGCCGCTGGCCACGACCTCGGCCGTCTTTTGCGCCAGTGGTTCGGAGCCCGAGTCCTCGGCCCTGACCGTCCTGCCGTCGCTAAGGTCAAGTCGCTGGCCATCCGTAAGCTTGTGCTGAAGCTCGAGCCGGGGCTCAACATGTCCGACGTGCGCAAATACTTAGCGCTTGCCCGTCAGCAGATGCTTCAGGACAAGCGCTATACCTCATTGCAGATCTATTTCGACATCGATCCGCTGTAATCTCTATAACCTGAGGCCGATGAAGGCGCGGGCGCGCCATTTGTTCTGGTTGATAACCACGGCATCGTCGTCGAAGACGGAGTTGTTCATTACAAGGGTGGCACCAGCGA
>JAEETC010000074.1 GCA_016286585.1 Prevotella sp.
CCCTATATCCGTATGCCGGACACGAAGACGACCAACAGGGCCAAGTACTGGAGTAAGACCACCCTGCCCTGGATGAGTATCGGCTACGAGACCCAGATTGCTCCTATCAATACCGTCGCTTTCTACAATGCAATCGCCAACAACGGTGTGATGATGAAACCACGGTTCGTGAAACAGCTCGTCAAGGACGGACAGGTGATCCGTGAGTTTGAGCCTGAGGTGCTGAAGGAACGCATTGCCAAGCCGCAGACCATCAAGACGATGCAGACGATCCTGGAGCATGTCGTCAGTCAGGGACTGGGCAAAAAGGCCGGATCGAAATCCTTCAAGGTGGCTGGTAAGACAGGTACGGCACAGGTGGCAGACCAGTATGGCAGCTACCACTCTGGCACCACCCGTTATTGGTTGAGTTTCGCAGGTTATTTCCCAGCCGACAATCCCCGTTATACCTGTATCGTCTGTCTGAAGAAGTCAGGTCTCCCTGCTTCGGGTGGCGGCATGAGTGGTGTGGTGTTCCATCGTATCTCTGAGGGTGTGATGGCCCAGAACCTGAAGTTGAGCGTAGAGGATGCCCGTGATGAGTATTCTAGCTTCACCCCAGAGGTGAAGGGTGGCGATGAGGAGTCGGCAGGATATGTGTTGGCCAGTCTGGGTCTGAAGAACCAGCAGCCCCTACAGCCGAAGACATCCAGGGACGTTGTGCCCAACCTGATGGGTATGGGTGCCCGCGATGCCGTCTATCAGTTGGAGATTCGTGGGGTGAAGGCCAGGGTGAGAGGCCGTGGGAAGGTGAAGTCGCAGAGCGTCTTTGCCGGTACAGCTGTCAGACAGGGAATGGTGTGTGAGCTGGTGATGGAATGAGAAGTTAAAGGAGTTAGAGACGTTAAAGAAGTTAAGTGATATGAAACTGAACGAACTGCTTAAGCATGTAGAAGTGCTCAACATCCTCGGTGATACAGAGGTGGAGATTACTGGTGTGAACATCGATTCCCGTCGCATTGAGGCAGGACATCTCTTCGTGGCCATCCCTGGTACACAGACTGATGGTCACAAATTCATTCCGAAAGCGATCGAACAGGGGGCTGTCGCAGTTCTCTGCGAGTATTTCCCCAACAGGCGAGAGCCGGGAGTAACCTATATCGCCGTTGAGTCGACTGAAGACTGGGTGGGCGAGGTGGCTACCCAGTTCTACGGCACGCCGTCGGAGAAGCTGAAGCTGGTGGGTGTCACTGGCACCAACGGCAAGACCACCATCGCCACCTTATTATATAATATGTTCCGGAAGTTCGGCCATAAGTGCGGTCTGCTCTCTACCGTCTGCAACTATATCGAAGACGAGGCGATTCCTGCAGATCATACCACCCCTGATCCCATCGAACTGAACAGGCTCCTGGCACAGATGGTGGAAGCCGGCTGTGAGTATGCCTTTATGGAGTGTTCGAGCCATGCCATTGCCCAGAAGCGTATCGGAGGCCTCCACTTCGCAGGTGGACTGTTCACCAATCTGACGCGTGACCATCTGGACTATCATAAGACCTTCGAAAACTACCGCGACGCGAAGAAAGCCTTCTTCGACGGACTTGGGAAGGATGCCTTCGCCATCATCAATGCCGACGATAAGAACGGTGCTGTGATGGTGCAGAACACGAAGGCTCAGGTGAAGACCTATTCCACGCGCACGATGGCCGATTTCAAGGCCAAGATCATCGAGTGCCACTTCGAGGGCATGTATCTCGACATCAACGGCAGGGAGGTTGGCGTGCAGTTCATCGGCAAGTTCAATGTCAGCAATCTGCTGGCTGTCTATGGCGCAGCTGTCATGCTGGGTAAGAAGCCTGAGGATATCCTCGTCATCCTGAGCACGCTGAAGAGCGTGAACGGTCGTCTGGAGCCTATCCATTCTCCAGAAGGTTATACGGCCATCGTCGACTACGCCCACACCCCCGATGCTCTGGAGAATGTGCTGAATGCCATCCACGAGGTGCTCGACGGCAAGGGCAAGGTGATTACCGTCTGTGGTGCTGGTGGTAACCGTGACAAGGGCAAGCGTCCGCTGATGGCCCAGGAGGCTGTGAAGCAGAGCGACCGTGTGATTATTACTTCCGACAATCCCCGTTTCGAAGAGCCGCAGGATATCATCAACGATATGTTGGAGGGTCTTGATGCCCGACAGATGAAGAAGGTCATCAGCATCGTTGATCGTCGGGAGGCTATTCGTACAGCTTGTATGATGGCTGAGAAGGGCGATGTGATTCTTATTGCGGGCAAAGGCCATGAGGACTATCAGGAAATCAAGGGCGTGAAGCACCACTTCGATGACAAAGAGGTGGTCCGTGAGATCTTTGGAATCACGAAATAGTTTTATCAAGAATTTGAGAATTTAATCGTAGATAGCATGCTTTACTATTTCTTCAGATTACTCGACCAATACAATATTCCAGGCTCGCACATGTGGAGTTATGTCTCCTTTCGTGCCTTGTTGACAATGATCCTCTCCTTGTTGATCTCCGCCTGGTTTGGTGAGCGTTTCATCAAATGGATGAAGCGTAAGAAGATCTTCGAGACAGAGCGTGACCCCAGCATCGATCCGTTTGGTGTGGAGAAGAAAGGCGTGCCCACGATGGGTGGTATCATCATCATCGTCAGCATCCTTGTTCCTGTGCTGCTGTTGGCACGCATGAGGAATATCTATATCATCTTGATGATTGTCACCACGGTTTGGCTGGGATTCCTCGGCTTCCTTGATGACTATATCAAGATCTTCCGTCGTAACAAGGACGGCCTGAAAGGAAAATACAAGATCGTAGGTCAGGTGAGCATTGGTTTCATCGTCGGACTGACGCTCTGGCTGAGTCCCGATGCCGTGGTGCGCGAGAATGTCAATGTCCAGCAGCAGAATCAGGAGATCGTAGTGAAACATAAGAAAGAGGCGGTAAAATCGCTGCATACCACCATCCCCTTCATCAAGAACCACAACCTGAACTATTCGGATGTGATGGGATTCTTGGGCGATAACAAGGTGGCTGGTGGCTGGATCCTCTTTGTGTTCATGACTATCCTCGTGGTGACGGCTGTCTCTAATGGTGCGAACCTGAATGACGGAATGGACGGCATGTGTGCAGGCAACTCCGCCATCGTCGGCGTGGCGTTAGGCATCTTGGCCTATGTCTCGTCGCATATTGGCTATGCCTCGTATTTCGACATCATGTATATTCCCCACTCCGAGGAACTGGTGGTGTTCCTCTGTGCCTTCATTGGGGCCATGATCGGTTTCCTCTGGTATAACGCCTTCCCTGCCCAGGTGTTCATGGGCGATACGGGGTCGCTGACCATCGGCGGTATCATTGGCGTGTGTGCCGTCATCATCCATAAGGAATTGTTGCTGCCCATCCTCTGTGGCATCTTCTTCGTGGAGAGTATCAGCGTGATCATTCAGACGCAGTGGTTCAAGATTCAGAAGCGGAAGGGCAAGCGGGTGCGTGTGTTCCGTGCGACGCCGATACACGATAATTTCCGTAAGCTCGACTCCCAGTTGGATGCGACGAGCCGCTATATCCTGAAAGGTTGGCCTCACCGTCCTTTCCATGAGTCAAAGATCACCATCCGTTTCTGGATCGTGTCCATCATCCTGGCGGCATTGACGATTATTACATTGAAGATGAGGTAAGACAGAGTAATGATTTAACGACATAGTAACAGATTAACAAATAAGAGACATAAGAACAAAAGAACATAAGACAGATGATAAAGAGGATTGTGATTTTAGGAGCAGGAGAGAGTGGTGCGGGTGCTGCCGTCCTCGCGAAGAAAGAAGGATTCGACGTGTTCGTGTCGGATATGTCGAAGATTGCCGATAAGTATAAGAAGATGCTCGACGACCACCAGATTGAGTGGGAGGAGGGTCAGCATACGGAAGAAAAAATCCTGAATGCCGACGAGATCATCAAGAGTCCGGGCATCCCTGATACGGCTCCGATGATCGTGAAGGTCAAAGAGAAGGGAATCCACATCATCAGTGAGATTGAGTTTGCCGGCAGGTATACCAATTCGAAGATGATCTGTATCACGGGTTCTAATGGTAAGACGACGACCACGAGTCTGATCTACCATATCTTCAAGGAGGCAGGCTACGATGCAGGTCTCGCAGGCAATATCGGTAATTCGCTGGCGTTGCAGGTGGCTGAAGATCCGCATGAGTATTATATCATCGAGCTCAGCTCCTTCCAGTTGGATAATATGTATGACTTCCGTGCCAATATCGCCATCCTCCTGAACATCACACCCGACCATCTGGACCGTTACGACTTCAAGATGCAGAATTATGTCGATGCGAAGATGCGTATCATCCAGAACCAGACACCTCAGGATGCCTTCATCTACTGGGCCGACGATCCCATCATCAAGCGGGAGTTGGAGAAGTATGACATTAAGTCTATCCAGTACCCCTTCTCGGAACTGAAGAAGAAAGGCGTCATAGGCTACATCGAGGAAGGACAGTACAAAATAGAGAGGCCTGAGCCTTTCAATATGGAGCAGGAAAGCCTGAGTCTGACGGGTCGTCATAATATTTATAATTCTCTCGCCGCAGGTATCGCCTCAAACATCGCAGGCATCAAGAAGGAGGAGATTCGCAAGAGCCTGAGCGACTTCCCAGGTGTGGAACACCGTCTGGAGAAAGTGTGCATGGTGCGTGGCGTACAGTATATCAACGATTCGAAGGCCACCAATGTCGACGCCTGCTGGTATGCCCTGGAGGCGATGAAGACGAAGGTGGTGCTGATTGTTGGCGGCAAGGATAAGGGTAACGACTACGAGCCTATCAAGCCGTTGGTGAAGGAGAAGTGCTCTGGCATCGTCTATCTCGGGGCTGACAATAAGAAACTGCACGATAACTTCGACGGTCTGGGTATTCCTGTTCGCGATACCCACTCGATGAAGGAATGTGTGGCTGCCTGTTACGAACTGGCCAGTCCTGGTGAAACGGTGCTGCTCAGTCCCTGTTGTGCCTCTTTCGACCTCTTCAAGAATATGGAGGATCGTGGTGAGCAGTTCAAAGAATTGGTGAGGAGTTTATAGATGAACATCAAGATAGGTAATCTGTTTAAGGGCGATAAGGTCATCTGGATGGTGCTGCTGTTCCTCTGCATCATCAGCATTGTCGAGGTGTTTTCCGCTTCGAGTTCGCTGACGTATAAGAGCCAGGACTATCTGGGTCCTATCCTGGGACACTCCTGGAAAATCTTCATGGGTGTCGTGGTGGCTATCGTCATCCTGAACATACCGTGTCGCTTTTTCAAGTTGATGACCCCTGCACTGTTGCTTGTCTCTGTCGTGATGCTGCTGTGGGTGTTGCTTTTCGGAGAGAAGACCAACGACGCAGGACGATGGATCAGTCTTTTTGGCCTGAAGTTCCAACCCTCGGAGATCGCGAAAGGCACAATGGTGCTGGTCACGGCACAGATCCTCAGTGCCATGCAGCGTGAGGATGGTGCCGATAAGCGGGCTTTTAAGTTTATCTTGATGGTCGTCGTACCCCTTGTCATCTTGATAGGACTCGAGAATCTGTCGACGGCTGCCCTGATCATGCTGGTCATCTTCCTGATGATGTTCATTGGTCGTGTGCCCATGGTGCAGTTGGGTAAGTTGATGGCTGCAGGGGCATTGCTCATCGTCCTCTTTGTGGGAACCATCTATATGGTGGGCAGCATGGAGAACGACAACACGGCAGAGACTCAGACGGAGAGTATCGCCAACGGCCAGACGGAGAAGAGTAAGAAGAAAAGTCCGTCGTTCCTTCACCGTTTTGCCACCTGGAAAGGACGTATCGACAAGAAATTGAACTCGAAGTATGTGGCACCTCAGGACTATGACCTCGACAAGGATGCTCAGGTGGCTCATGCGAATATCGCTATCGTCAACAGCAATATTATCGGCAAGGGCCCTGGTCAGTCTGTGGAGCGTGATTTCCTGCCGCAGGCTTTCAGCGACTTCATCTTTGTCATCATCATCGAGGAGTTGGGCATCATCGGAGCGACGATTGTCGTCTTCCTCTATATCGTCCTTTTGTTCCGTGCTGCGCGTATCGCCAGTCGCTGTGACAACAATTTCCCAGCCTTCCTCGTGCTGGGTCTGGCCCTGATGCTTGTCATCCAGGCCTCGTTCAATATGCTGGTGGCCGTAGGTATTGCCCCTGTTACAGGACAGCCGTTGCCCCTCATTTCCAGAGGTGGTACATCGACTATTATCAACTGCGCCTATATCGGAGCTATATTAAGTGTTAGCCGTTCTGCGAAAAAAAGAAGCCAGAACATGCCGATAAAAGAAATATAATTTGTAATTTTGCACGCAATTAGCAAAGGTGATAAGTTGAAAAGGTAAAAAGGTGAATAAAGTATGAGCAAAGCGTTAAGAGTCGTCATCAGTGGAGGCGGTACAGGAGGGCATATTTTCCCTGCTGTGTCGATCGCCAATGCCATCAAGGCTTTGGAGCCCGATGCCGCCATTTTGTTCGTGGGTGCTGAGGGACGCATGGAGATGCAGCGTGTACCTGCCGCAGGCTATGAGATCAAGGGCCTGCCCATACGCGGTTTCTTCCGTCCGTTGTGGAAACCTGCCAATATCGGTGTGGCCATCGACTACCTGAAGAGCAAGTGGATGGCCAAGAAGATTCTGCGCGAGTTCCGGCCCGATGTGGCTGTGGGTGTGGGAGGCTATGCCAGCAGTGCAGCCTTAGGTGCAGCTAACAGCTTGGGCATCCCGACACTGATCCAGGAACAGAATAGCTATGCCGGACTCGCCAATAAGACGTTGGCCGCGAAAGCTTCGAAAATCTGTGTGGCCTACGACGGCATGGAGCGCTTCTTCCCTGCCGAGAAGATCATCCTCACGGGTAATCCTGTGCGTCAGAACCTGCTCGATACCACCATCAGCCACGATGAGGCTGTGAAGTCGTTAGGTTTCGATCCGAAGAAGAAAACCATCCTGCTCGTAGGTGGCAGTCTCGGAGCCCGTACCATTAACGAGAGTGTGCTCCGTCACCTCGATCTCGTGAAATCTTCTGATGTACAGTTCTACTGGCAGACAGGAAAATACTATAGCGCAGAGATTGCCAAGCGTCTGGAAGGTGAGAATATTCCGAATCTGAAGGTGACCGATTTCATCACTGATATGGGTGTCGCCTATCAGGCTGCAGACCTCGTCATCAGTCGTGCAGGGGCAAGCAGCATCTCCGAGTTCTGTCTCATCGGCAAACCCGTTATCCTCGTGCCCAGTCCCAATGTGGCAGAGGATCATCAGACGAAGAACGCCTTGGCACTGGTCCATAAGGATGCCGCCCTCTATGTGAAAGACGCAGAGGCTCCCGACACCCTGCTGTCACTTGCCATCAAGACCGTCAGCGATGATGCGCGTCTGAAGTCGCTCAGTGAGAACGTGTTGAAGCTCGCCCTCCCTGATTCTGCGGAGATCATTGCCAAGGAGGTCATCAAGTTAAGTAAAAAGTGAAAGATTTGTATCACATTGAATATGAATATCCAAGATATTAAAGCAGTCTATTTTATCGGAGCCGGTGGCATCGGCATGAGTGCCATCGCCCGCTATTTCCTGAAAAAGGGACTGGTGGTGGCTGGCTATGACAAGACTCCTTCAGACCTGACGCGTCAGTTGGAGAAAGAGGGTATGCTCCTCCACTATGAGGAGAATGTCGACGAGATTCCTTTCTCCTGCAAGCGCAAGGAGACCACGCTTGTCATCTACACCCCCGCCATTCCGTCAGAACATCAGGAACTCCTCTATTTCCGTGAGAACGGTTTTGAGATCCAGAAACGAGCCCAGGTGCTTGGCACCTTGACACAGACGCATAAGGGTCTCTGTGTGGCTGGTACTCATGGTAAGACCACGACATCGACGATGTGTGCGCATATCATGCACCAGAGTCAGCTCGACTGTAACGCCTTCCTCGGAGGTATCTCAAAGAACTACGGTACCAACTATATCCTCTCCGACTCCGACTTCGTGGTGATCGAGGCCGATGAGTTCGACCGTTCGTTCCACTGGCTTCGTCCCTGGATGAGTGTCATCACCTCCACAGACCCTGATCATCTGGACATCTACGGCACGAAAGAGGCTTATCTCGAGAGTTTCCGTCATTATACGGAACTGATTCAGCCTGGTGGTGCCCTGATTATCCATCGTGGTCTGGAGATGGAGGAACATCTGCAGGAGGGTGTCCGTCGCTATGACTATAGTCTCTCCGAAGGCGACTTCCATGCTGAGAATATCCGCATCGTCAATGGTGGTATCACCTTCGACTTCGTGTCGCCCATAGAGAGCGTGAAGGATGTGGAACTCGGACAGCCCATCCCCATCAATATCGAGAACGGTATCGCCGCGATGGCGATGGCACAGCTGAACGGCTGTAACGCTGAGGAGTTGCGCTACGGCATGAAGACCTATGGTGGTGTAGATCGTCGTTTCGACTTCAAGATCAAGAGTGAGCGTCTGGTGTTCCTCAGCGACTATGCCCACCACCCGAAGGAGATCTACCAGAGTGCGAAGAGTATCCGTGAGCTGTATAAGGATAAGCGTATCACCGCCATTTTCCAGCCACATCTCTATACCCGTACCCGTGATTTCTACAAAGATTTCGCTGGGGCATTGAGCCAGCTCGACGAGGTGGTGCTGACGGAGATCTATCCGGCTCGTGAGCTCCCCATCGAGGGTGTCACCTCGCAGCTCATTTACGACAACCTCAAGGAGGGTGTCAAGAAAGAGATGATCCGTAAGGACCAGGTACTTGATTATGTCAAGGGCCACGACTTCGAGGTGCTCGTCATCTTAGGAGCTGGCGACCTCGACAATCTCGTTCCTCAGATAACCAAGATTCTCAAGAATAAAGCGTAAAGCCCAAGATGAATATCAACTGGAAGAAGTCCCTGCTCGTTGTCTGCGATATCGTCATCGCTGCCTATCTGGTGATGGCCGTCACGGCCTTCAATAAGCCGGATCAGGCCGTCACCCGTTGTACGGAGGTGAAGACCGATATCGAGGCGAACATCGTGGACGGCTTCCTGACGGCTGATGAGATCAATAAGATGCTTCGCCAGGAGAAGGTCTATCCGCTTGGCATGCCGATGAGTGAAATCAATTCGCGCAAGATTGAGGATGCCCTTCGGAGGAACCCCTTCGTGGAGACGGCAGAGTGCCACAAGACGCAGAGCGGGCTCGTCTGTATCAAGGTACGTCAGCGTGTCCCCGTGGTCAAGGTGATGGCTGCCAGTGGCGATAACTATTATATCGACTCCTATGGCAGTGTGATGCCCGAGAACCGCTATGTCAACGACCTCATCGTTGCCACAGGGCAGATCAGCCGTAAGTATGCCCAGACGCACCTCAGCCGTGTGGTCAATGACATCATACAGGACAAGTTCTGGCAGAGTCAGATCGTACAGGTCAATGTGCTGGACGATGGGACGATGGAGCTGGTGCCGCGTGTGGGCGATCATATCATCTATATCGGCATGCCCACGGGCATCAACAGAAAGTTGGAACGCATGCGCAAGTTCTATCTTTATGGTTTGAACAAGGCGGGCTGGAACAAGTACAGCTATATCAGCGTCGAGTTCGATAACCAAATCATCTGTAAGAAGGTTAAAAGTAAAATGTAAATTGTAAATCGTCAAATTGTAAATACATATATGGTGGCAGCAAAGGAATTTATCGTAGCGATCGAGCTCGGATCATCGAAGATGACGGGCATCGCCGGACAAAAGAATCTCGACGGGAGTATCAATGTACTGGCCGTTGTGAAGGAGAGTTCATCCTCCTTCATCAGAAAGGGTGTGGTCTATAACATCGACAAGACCGCCCAATGCCTGACCAGCATTATCAAGAAGCTGGAGACTCAACTCAAGACAGAAATCACGAAGGTGTATGTGGGCGTAGGTGGCCAGTCTATCAGGAGTGTCCGTAATGTGATATCCAAGGACCTGCCCAGTGAGACCATCGTCACGCAGGACATGGTCATCGACCTGATGGATGCCAACCGCAACATGACCTATCAGGATCAGGAGATCCTCGATGCCGCCGTTCAGGAATACAAGGTGGGCTCACAACTACAGCTCGACCCTGTGGGCATCCAGGCCACCCATTTGGAAGGTAACTTCCTGAATATCCTCGAGCGGAAGGCGTTCTATAAGAACCTCAACAAGTGTTTCGAGACGGCAGGCATCAATGTGGCCGAGATGTACCTCGCTCCGCTGGCGCTGGCCGACAGCGTACTCACTGAGGCTGAGCGCCGCTCAGGCTGTGCCCTCGTCGATATCGGTGCCGACACCACCACCGTCTCCGTCTATTCGAAGAACATCCTGCGCCACCTGGCCGTCATCCCCCTTGGCAGCAACAATATCACCAAGGACATCGCCACTCTGCAGATGGAAGAGAGCGACGCAGAGGCTATGAAACTGAAGTACGCTTCGGCCTATACGGACAACAATGATATCGACAACGACCTGAAATACTCCATCGACGCAGAGCGTCAGATTGAGAGCCGCAGGTTCATAGAGATCGTCGAGGGCCGTCTGGAGGAGATTATCGAGAACGTGTGGTACCAGATCCCGTCAGAGTATTACGACAAGCTGCTGGGCGGTATTGTCCTGACGGGTGGTGGCTCGAATATGAAGAACATCGAGAAGGCCTTCACGAACCACACCCATGTCGAAAAGGTCCGCATCGCGAAGACCGTCACACAGACCATCCAGTCGAATAATGAGGATATCAAGGCCCGCAACGGCATGATGAACACCGTGCTGGGTCTGCTGGCCAAGGGCGACATCAACTGTGCAGGCGAGGGGCTCGACCCTAACGGCGACCTGTTCAGCACCCGTAAGGAGAAGGAACATGCGCCTGTTGATCAGCGTCCCATCCGTCAGGTTGGCGAGATTCCCCCAGGTGTCATCCTCACCCAGACGGAGAAGAAGGCCGCAGAGGAAGAGAAGCGTCGCCAGCAGGAGGAGGAAGACCGCCTGAAGCGTGAGGAGGAACTCCGTCAGCAGGAGGAGGAAGACCGCATTCGTAGGGAGAACAGCACTTGGAACAAACTGAAGAAGGGCATTCTGAAGTTTGGCAAGTCTATGATCGAAGAGGAATGATGAGATAGTTGATAGTTTAAAGTTGAAAGTTTATAGTTATGGATAACAATAATATTCAGATTCTCGACTTCGGAACACCTGAGCAGGAGCACAGCATCATCAAGGTGGTAGGAGTCGGCGGTGGCGGCGGCAATGCCGTCAACCACATGTACCGTGAGGGTATCCACGACGTTACGTTTGTACTCTGTAATACTGATAATCAGGCACTCAACGACTCTCCCGTGCCCGTTCATCTGCAGTTGGGCAAGGAAGGTCTGGGCGCAGGTAATAAGCCCGAGAAGGCCCGTCAGGCTGCCGAGGAGAGCATCGACGACATCCGCAATATGTTCAGCGACGGCACCCGCATGGCCTTCATCACCGCTGGTATGGGTGGTGGCACGGGTACTGGTGCTGCGCCTGTCATCGCCCGCGTCTCCAAGGAACTGGGCATCCTCACCGTAGGTATCGTCACCATCCCCTTCCGTTTTGAGGGTGACCGTAAGATCGACCAGGCCCTCGATGGCGTGGAGGAGATGAACAAGCATGTCGATGCCCTGCTGGTCATCAACAACGAGCGGCTGCGTGAGATTTATCCCGAGCTGTCCGTGCTCGATGCCTTCGGTAAGGCCGACGACACCCTTTCCATCGCAGCCAAGTCCATCGCAGAGATCATCACCGTACACGGACTCATCAACCTCGACTTCAACGATGTGAAGACTGTGCTCAAGGACGGTGGAGTCGCCATCATGTCCACTGGCTTCGGCGAGGGTGAGGGACGTGTGAAGAAGGCCATCGACGATGCCCTGAACTCACCGTTGCTCAACGACAACGATATCTTCAATTCCAAGAAGATCCTGCTCTCCATTTCCTTTGCTGCCTCGAAGGACGGCCAGCAGTCGCTGATGATGGAGGAGATGAATGATGTGAACGACTTCATGGCCAAGTTCGGCAATGACTTCGAGATTAAATGGGGTCTGGCCACTGATCCTGAGCTCGGCAAGAAGGTCAAGGTCACCATCCTGGCCACAGGCTTCGGCATCGAGGATGTCGACGGCATGAACAGCCACCTGAAGAAACACAGCCAGGAAGACATCAACCGCATCGCTGCCGAACAGGAGCGCGCAGCCCAGAAACAGGACCGTCGTAACCGCTATTATGGCGGCGAGGGTGCCACGAAGCGCTATAAGCGCCGTCCGAACATCTACCTGTTCCGTCCTGAAGACCTCGACAACGACGATGTCATCTCCGCCGTTGAGTCTACACCTACTTATAAACGTACGCGCGAGATTCTCGACAGCATCAACTCGCAGGCCACGGGTAACATTGTGGCTGAGGTCGACGATACCCCTGTGGAGCCCTCTGAGCCCATTCAGGGAGTCATCAAGTTCTGATTCCTTTAGTACTTGATATAGATTTCGTAGAGGGCCATCCCGTTTCCGAGGGATGGCTCTCTTCATGTTAGGTGTAGATTTCCTGCAGCACGGCCAGCGACTTGAGTTCAGGGAAGCTGGGCAGGTGGAGACGGTAGTAGGCGACGGCCACCTCGAGCAGACGGTTGCGCTCGTGGTGGGAGAGCCGGAAGAGGTGCATCGTCGGATAGTCCATGCGCATCATCAGTTGGAGCTTGTCGGCCTCTGAGGGCTGTAGCACATCGTGGTGGAGTGGGGGCTGTGCGCAGAAGACACTCTCGCGCAGGTCGAAGTAGTCGCCTGCCTGGTAGTCGTCAAGATTGGGATAGAAGCCGAGGAAACGGCTGAGACGCATGAGGAATACCAGATGGAAGTTGGCGAAGCGGTCTGTCTGGCCGTCGAGCCACTGTACGCTGTTGGCGATGTAGTCGAAGAGCGGCTCGTTACGTTGCTCCGAGCGCAGGGCGTGGTACAGGAACTCGGCGACGAAAAGCACGATGGCAAGCTTGTGGGGATGGAAGGGGATGGTGGCGAAGGGCGTGGCCAGACGCACGTCGCGCAGCTTGTGGAGCTGGGCTTGCGGACGGATGTCAATCTCGGCCTCCAACAGCGTCAGTGGTTGGAAGAGCTGTTTACGGATTTTGCCCTTCGGCGACTTGGGGATGCTCACGATGAGCGACAGCCGCCCCTGTGTCCGCGTGAACACATCGACGATCATCCGCGTCTCGCCATACTTGATGGCATGGAGCACCAAGGCCTCTGTCTTCGTCAACATATTGACTGCAAAGGTACGAATAAGTGAGCGATTTTCCAAATATATTTGAGAAAATCCGAACGTGAGTACCTTCGAACATGTTCAAAGGTACAACAAACATTGAAGATTGAACATTGAAGATTCAACTTTTTTAGCGTTGTTTGGTTAATATTTCTTAATTGTTGCCATTATCGCCATGTTCCATGTTCATTGTTCAATAGAAATTTCGTACCTTTGCACCCGCAAAAAAAGCGATGGTCCGTTCGTCTATCGGTTAGGACGAGAGATTTTCATTCTCTAAAGAGGAGTTCGACTCTCCTACGGACTACATTAAATCTGTCATCTGCACAGCCAAGTGCTACCGACGTGTCGGGATAAGGTGGCGGAGACCCGTAAGGGTTGCCCAGGGCGGTTGTAGTGACGTAAGACCCACAAGCTTTAAGTATTCATTTAAATTAAACATTAAACAAAAAATGGCAAATCACAAATCATCCGTGAAGCGCATCCGCCAGGAGAAGAAAAGGGCACTTCACAACCACTACTACGCAAAGACGATGCGTAACGCTGTGCGTAAATTGCGCGCTATGACTGACAAGGAAGAGGCAACAGCTCTGTATCCGAAGGTGCAGAAGATGCTTGACAAGCTGGCCAAGACCAACATCATCCACAAGAACAAGGCTGCAAACCTGAAGTCAAGTCTTGCACAGCACATTAACAAATTATAATTGAACATCCGCAGTCCCCCAAGGGACTGCGGTTTTTCTTTTTGTTTTTTTAGCAGATAAACATAGTTTATCTGACTTTTTTTTTGTACCTTTGCATCCGAATTGGATAAAACGAAGAAAATGACAGAAGAACAACTGATTCAAGAAGAGAATTATTCCGCGAGTAATATTCAGGTGCTTGAGGGCCTTGAGGCCGTGCGCAAGCGCCCGGCCATGTATATTGGCGATATTAGTGAGAAGGGTCTGCACCACCTGGTGAACGAGACCGTCGACAACTCCATCGACGAGGCGATGGCCGGCTACTGCACGCATATTGAGGTGACCATCAACGAGGACAACTCGATCACCGTGCTTGATAACGGTCGTGGTATCCCTGTCGATGAGCACGAGAAGATGCACAAGAGCGCCCTCGAGGTCGTGATGACCGTGCTCCATGCCGGAGGTAAGTTCGACAAGGGTTCCTATAAGGTCTCTGGTGGTCTGCACGGTGTGGGTGTGAGCTGTGTGAACGCTCTGTCTACGCACATGCTGTCGCAGGTGTACCGTAATGGTCATGTCTACCAGCAGGAGTATGAGAAGGGAAAGCCCCTCTACGACGTGAAGAT
>JAEETC010000275.1 GCA_016286585.1 Prevotella sp.
CACAACCCAGGGCGCTATGAGCCGTACAAGAAACTGACAGGTCTTGATGAGCCAGTAATCCGATTCCTGGAGGATGACGGTGAGATCCTCACCTTCCTTGACTCGGTCTATAAACTCGCCGATGCCCATGTACGCCGCTACATCCAGCGTGGCTTCACCTCGCTGATGTTCTCCTTCGGCTGTACGGGTGGCCAGCATCGTTCCGTCTATTCTGCCCAGCATCTGGCGGAGCATATCCACGAGAAGTTCGGTATCGAGGTGCGCATCTGCCATCGTGAGCAGGGCATCACGCAAATCCTTAAGTAAAAGAATTAGTTCAAACGTCATAAATCAATTGAAAGATGAAGAATGTAAAGTTATTATTGGTCTGCGGGGCTTTTGCCTTGATGATGGCCTCCTGCTCAACGAAGCAGCGTGCAATCAATCAGTTGGAGAGTTTCTCTTACGAACTGCGTGACAACAGCCGTTATTATGATCTCCAGGACTGGGAGAAGGCCGGCAAGAAGTTCGTGAAGATCACGAAGAACGTGAAGAAACACGAGTTTGACTACACACCAGCCGAGAAAGCCCGCATCGGCAGACTCGAAGGCGAGTGTGCCGGCTATATGGCCCGTGGTGCGAAGGACAATGTGACAGACCGTCTTCGTGGTTTCATCAACGAGCTGAAGGGTATCCTTCAGGGTGTTACCGATGCTTTCGGTGGATGGTAAGCATTAGTGGTGAGAAGTGAGAGGTGAATAGTTAGAGATGGGAGGTCTGAGATGAAGCAGGCGATGATCTTTGCCGCAGGGCTCGGCACCAGGCTGAAGCCGCTGACCGACACGATGCCGAAAGCGCTCGTGAGGGTGGGGGGGCAGCCGCTTTTGTGGCATGTCATCCAGAAACTGAAGGCAGCCGGCTATGAGCGGATCGTGGTCAATGTGCATCACTTTGCCCAGCAGATCGTCGACTACCTGAAGGAGAACGACAACTTCGGCCTCGATATCCGTATCTCCGACGAAACCAGTGGCCTGCTGGAAACGGGTGGCGGCATCAAGAAAGCCCTGCCGCTGTTCGACCAGGACAGTCCGGTGCTTATCCACAATGTCGATATACTGAGTAACGTGAACTTGAGACGCATCTTTGAGTTTACCGCCAGTGCAGCTGCTACCGATGCCTCCGTCGATGCCTTGCTGCTTGTCAGCGACAGGAAGACGAAGCGATATCTGCTCTTCGATGATGAGTTGATCTTAGACGGCTGGACGAATATCGAAACGGGAGAGGTGCGCAGTCCTTACAAGGGGCTTGACCCCTTAAACTGCAAGCGGTTGGCCTTCAGCGGTATCCACATGATATCGCCTCGCGTCTATCCCCTCTTCGACGAGATGCCAGACCGCTTCGGTATCATCGACTTCTATCTGAAGTTCTGTCATCAGTGTGCCTTCCTCGGCTATGAGCAAAAAGGTTTGCGACTGCTCGACGTCGGCAAACTCGATACCCTCGAACAGGCAGAACAGTTTTTGAAATATAAATCATAATGATATGCAACAGAAGATAATTATTTTGGATTTCGGTTCACAGACCACGCAGCTGATAGGCCGCAGGGTGCGTGAACTCGATACATTCTGCGAGATTTTGCCCTACAACAAGTTCCCGAAGGACGATCCGAGCGTGATTGGCGTGATCCTGAGCGGTTCGCCGTACTCGGTCCACGACCCAGAGGCGTTCAAGGTAGACCTCAGCCAGTTTGTGGGCCGAATCCCCGTGCTGGGCATCTGCTATGGTGCACAGTTCATCAGCCACACCCTCGGCGGAAAGGTAGAGAAGGCCGACAGCCGTGAGTACGGACGGGCCAACCTGGAGACTATCAATCTCTACAATCCGCTTTTCAAGGGCTTCGATAGAGGCTCTCAGGTGTGGATGTCCCATGGTGACACCATCACCGCCATCCCTGAAGATTTCGAAGTGATAGGTTCGACACATGATGTGCGGAATGCTGCCTTTGCTTCCACCAAGCAACCCATTTGGGCTGTGCAGTTCCACCCCGAGGTGTTCCATTCTCTGCAGGGTACTCTGCTGTTAAAGAACTTTGTGGTAGATATTTGCGGCTCTAAGCAGGAGTGGAGCGCGGCCTCGTTTGTCGACTCTACGGTGGCAGAGTTGAAACAGCAGTTAGGCAACGACCGTGTGATTCTCGGTCTCTCCGGTGGTGTCGACTCCTCTGTGGCAGCCGTATTGCTGAATCGGGCCATTGGCGACCGTCTCACCTGTATCTTCGTCGATCACGGCATGCTCCGCAAGAACGAGTTCCGTCAGGTGATGGACGATTATAAGGTATTGGGCCTGAATGTGATAGGCGTTGATGCCAGCGAGAAGTTCTTCTCTGATCTGGCTGGTGTCTCCGATCCCGAGCAGAAACGCAAGATCATCGGTCGTGACTTCATCGAGGTGTTCAATGCCGAGGCGAAGAAGATCACCGATGCCAAATGGTTGGCGCAGGGCACTATCTATCCGGACCGTATCGAGTCGCTGAACATCACGGGCAAGGTCATCAAGAGCCATCATAACGTGGGCGGACTACCGAAGGAGATGAACCTGCAGCTTTGTGAGCCGCTGAAGTGGCTGTTCAAAGACGAGGTGCGTCGTGTGGGCCGTCAGCTTGGTATGCCAGAGCATCTCATCACCCGCCATCCCTTCCCAGGACCTGGTCTCGCCGTCCGTATCTTGGGCGATATCACCCCTGAGAAGGTTCGCATTCTTCAGGATGCCGATGATATCTATATAAGAGGTTTGCGTGAGTACAAGGTGAAGCTTTCTGGCGAGGAGGCCCGCAAGGTCTTGGCTGCCGGTGTGCCTGCCGACATGAAGGACGGCACCATCGAAGTGTCGCTCTACGACCAGATCTGGCAGGCAGGTGTCATCCTTCTGAG
>JAEETC010000276.1 GCA_016286585.1 Prevotella sp.
GAACTCCATGTCCTTGCAGACCTCGGAGCGCATGCTGACCTGATTCTCGCCAACACCAGCGGTGAAGACAACCACATCAAGACCACCCATGGCAGCAGCATAGGCACCGATATACTTCTTGATGCGATAGAAATACATATCCTGCGCCAGTTTGGCACGAGCATCACCACTCTTGGCGGCATTCTCCACATCACGCATATCAGAAGAACCGCCTGTCAGGCCAGCCACGCCGCTCTTCTTATTGAGCAGATTGCTCATGCCGTCAGCATCAAGACCCAGTTTCTTCTCTATAAAGGTCACAGCACCGCCATCGATATCACCGGCACGTGTTCCCATGACAAGTCCCTCCAGCGGCGTGAGGCCCATCGAGGTATCGATACACTTGCCATCCACAACAGCTGCAATAGAACCACCATTACCGACGTGGCAGGTCACCATCTTTGTGCCTTCAGCTGGGATGCCAAGGAACTCGCAAGCACGGGCTGACACATAACGATGAGAGGTTCCATGGAAACCATAGCGACGGATGCCATACTTCTCATAGAGCTCGTAAGGAATGGCATACATAAACGCCTTGGGAGGCATGGTCTGATGGAAAGCGGTATCAAATACACCTACCTGAGGCAGTCCCGGCATCAATTCCTTCACGGCGTTCACACCTTTCAGGTTTGCAGGGTTGTGTAAGGGAGCAAGATCTGAGCACTTCTCAAACTCCTTTAACACCTCGTCGGTGAGGATGACGGACTTGTTGAACTTCTCACCACCATGCACCATACGGTGACCAACGGCATCAATCTCATCAAGACTCTTAATGACACCTATCTCCGGATCGGTAAGCAGCGAGAAAATGAACTTTACACCTTCCGTGTGTTCAGGGATATCGTGCATGATCTGCTTCTTCTCGCCATTGGCAAGCTTCACCTTCACAAAAGCGCCGTCAAGACCGACACGCTCTGCACCACCACTGGTCATCACACTCTTGTCGTCCATATTGTACAAAGCATACTTAATCGACGACGAGCCGCAATTCAATACTAATATTTTCATGTCTTCTTTAACTTCTTAATTACAAAACTACTTTTTAGCATCCATTGCCTGACAGGCAGTAATGGCAATCATATAATAGATATCGTCAACAGAGCAACCACGAGAGAGGTCATTCACCGGACGTGCAATACCCTGCAAGATCGGGCCGATAGCGATAGCATCACCAAGGCGCTGCACCATCTTATAACCGATGTTACCAACTTCGAGGTTGGGGAACACCAGGACGTTGGCCTTACCGGCAATCTCAGAGCCCGGCGCTTTCTTGGCACCTACGCTGGGCACCAGGGCTGCGTCAGCCTGAAGTTCGCCATCGATCATCAGATTAGGATCCATCTCCTTAGCCAGACGAGTGGCCTCAATAACCTTGTCAACGACTTCGTGGGTTGCACTACCCTTGGTAGAGAAGCTCAGCATAGCCACTTTGGGCTCGGCAAAGCCTGCCACCGACTTAGCGGTTTGGGCCGTACACACAGCAATCTGAGCCAACTGGTTAGCATCGGGCATTGGGGTCACGGCCACATCGCCAACTACAAGCACGCCATCCTCACCATACTGTTTCTCCTTCGAGATAAGCAACAGTCCACCACTGACGCAAGTAATACCAGGAGCACACTTAATGATCTGAAGAGCCGGGCGCAACGTATCACCTGTGGTTGAGAGTGCTCCAGAAATCTGACCGTCAGCACCTTCGGTCTTGATGATCATACAACCCAGATAGAGCGGATTCTTCATCAGTTCACGGGCCTGCTCGATGGTCATACCCTTCTTACGGCGAAGCTCTTCGAGTTTCTGGGCATACTCCTCTGACTTAGGATTATTCTCCGGATCGATGATGGTGGCCTTATCGACATGCGATAGTCCCCACTCCTTGGCCTGTTTACCAATCTCAGCAGGATTACCAATCAGGATGATGTCTGCAATGTCATCAGCCAAAGCCTTGTCGGCTGCACGAAGTGTACGCTCCTCCAAAGCCTCGGGGAGCACAATGCGCTGCTTGTTTGACTTAGCACGCGCCACAATTTGACTTAATAAATCCATAATTCGATATTCTTTAAATGTTTCAGTTTGTCTTGTAGACCGCAAAGTTAATAAATTAATTCCGAATATCGTGAAGTAGCCACGTGTTTTTTCAGAATTTTAAATGAAAACCTTTACGCTTCATCCAGCTCCTGGGTGAGAATACTCTCCAGATCCTCTGCCGAAAGACGCAGATGGAATCTACCATTGACAGCCACAGAGATACCTCCCGTTTCCTCAGACACCACGACAGCCAATGCGTCACCCTCCTGCGACACACCCATAGCAGCACGATGTCGCAAGCCCAATTCCTTCGGGATGTCAAGACTATGACTGACGGGGAGAATACATCCGGCAGCCTTGATCCGCTTCTTGGAGATGACTACAGCACCATCATGCAAGGGGGAGTTCTTGAAGAAGATGTTCTCTATAAGCCGTTGGTTGATAATCGCATCAATCTGATCGCCAGTCGCCACAATATCGTCCAGCGGTACTGCCCGTTCGATGACGATGAGAGCGCCTATCTTCACCTTACTCATATTCATCGCCGCCATCACAATGGGCATAATGGTTTCCTTTACATCCTTCTTCACTTTTTCCTTACCCTTCGACGAGGTGAATAAGCGAGAGAAAGCTTTCATGCGTCGATGAGCGCCCAGATTATAGAGGAATTTCCGAATATCATCCTGAAAAAGCACAATCAGTGCGATGACACCCACGCTGACCAACTTGTCGAGAATGGAACCAAGCAAGCGCATCTGCAGCACCTGAGACACAAAAAGCCACGTTACCACAAACACCATGATGCCCATAAACACGTTCAGCGAACGCGATTC
>JAEETC010000277.1 GCA_016286585.1 Prevotella sp.
TCTCTCCGCAGGCGCATAACAGTAATGCTGCGGCAATGATGTGAATTTTGTGCTGATACATTTTCATAAATCATGAATTCCCGTGCAAATTTACACTTAAATTTGGAAAAGAACAAATTTCTCGAAGAAAATCATTAATTTTGCGCCCAAAATTGAGTTAATAGTTTACAGTTTATAGTTGATAGTGAAACAGAGGATATTAAAGGCGGCTCTTTTCGACCTGGATGGTGTAGTGTTCGACACAGAACCGCAATATACTGTATTCTGGGGCAGTATCTGCCGACAGTACCACCCAGAACATCCCGGACTGGAGCATGAGATCAAGGGGCAGACTCTGACGCAGATATATGACCAGTGGTTCAATGGTCCGTTGTTATCGGAGCGTGACAGTATTACCTGTCGGCTGAACGATTATGAGCAGCAGATGCATTACGACTTCATCGCTGGCTTTGAGGCGCTCATCGCCTCGTTGCACGCCCATGGGGTGAAAACGGCTGTGGTGACTAGCTCAAACCTTCCGAAGATGGAAAGCGTGTATCGTCATCAGCCCACCTTCCAGTCGTTGTTTGATGCCATTCTCACCTCAGAGGACTTTGACCGTAGCAAACCTGATCCAGACTGTTATATGAAGGCTGCGCAAAAGCTTGGCGCCCAGAGTGATGAGTGTATGGTGTTTGAGGATAGCTTCAATGGACTCCGTGCTGGAAAGGCTGCAGGAATGATGGTTGTAGGATTGGCAACGACCAATTCCGTGGAAGCGATCTCTCCGCTCTCGGATTATCAGACGACCGACTATGAAGGTATGACGTTCGACAGCCTTCAGTCCATGTTTCAAGATGCGAGTGAACTTTCTTAAACCTTGATGCCATGAACGCCCAAAATACTTCTGTACATATCCGTCTGTGGCAGTACGAGTTCTGGCTGCTGGCTATTTCCGAGTTCCTGTTGTCGATGTCGACATGCATGCTCCTGCCGACGCTACCTCAATGGCTGATGGCTGACCAGAATCTCACCAGCATGGAAGCTGGTCTGGTGATGGCTGTCTATGGTGTGGGGCTGTTTGCCTTGGGCTCTTTTGTGAGTTTTCTCGTTCAGTACTACCGTCGCAACCTGGTATGTATCGTCTCGATGGCTGCGTTGGCGGCATTGCTGCTGATGTTCTTTTATCTTGATAGCCTGCGGTATCAGTTTATTGATCTGTCGTTATTGTTGTTGCTGCGCTTTGCCATGGGGGCGACCTTCGGACTGTCGCAGATGGTGCTTAGCAGTACGCTGATTATTGATACCTGTGAGAGCTTCCAGCGCACGGAGGCTAACTTTGCTTCGGCCTGGTTCGGTCGTATGGCCCTTGCCTTAGGACCGGTTGCCGGACTATTGGTGCTGCGTTATGCCGATTTCAGTACTGTCTTCCTGATGGCAGGCGGTTGCTCGATAGTCAGCTTGGTACTTGTACTGATGGTGAGGTTCCCCTTCCGTACGCCGGCTGATGATATCACATTGGTCAGCCTCGACCGTTTCTTCCTACCTCACGGATTCCCTCTGATGCTGAACCTCTTGCTGGTCACCCTGGCCTTTGGTCTGCTGCTGTCGCTTCCGCTGACTATATCCTTCTATGCGATGATGCTGATCGGATTCCTGCTGGCCCTACTGAGCTGGCACTTCGTGTTCCGGGATGCGGAACTGAAGAGTGAGGTCGTCTCTGGCCTCCTTCTGATGGGTGCTGCCCTGCTGATGCAGTTTACGCGAAACGATGTGCATGTCGTTGTTTATGCAGCTCCTATCTTCATTGGTATGGGTATGGGACTGATAGGGTCACGCTTTCAGCTGTTCTTTATCAAACTGAGCCGTCATTGTCAGCGCGGTACGTCGCAGAGTACGTTTATGTTAGGTTGGGAGAGTGGTATCGCCGTTGGTCTTGGACTGGGTATCAGCCTGTTCAACGGATGTTCTCACCAGGTGCAGGTTACTGCCCTCCTGCTTGTGATTGTCGCTCTGGGTGCCTACCAGTTCACTCATGGCTGGTTTATGAGAAACAAAAACAGATAGGCTTGGCCTATCTGTTCGTATTCTGGATTATTCTCTTTTCGCTTTATCCGTTCATCGACATGAGGAACTCCTCGTTGTCGTGGGTCATGACGAGACGGTCGCGGATGGCGTTCATAGCCTCCACAGGATTCATCTCGGCGATGTACTTGCGCATGATCCACATGCGGTTGAGGGTTGTCTCGTCGTGCAGCAGGTCGTCGCGGCGTGTAGACGAGAGCACCAGGTCGATAGCCGGGAAGATACGCTTGTTCGACAGCGAACGGTTGAGCTGTATTTCGGAGTTTCCTGTTCCCTTGAATTCCTCGAAGATCACCTCATCCATCTTCGAACCAGTATCAACGAGTGCCGTGGCGATGATGGTGAGCGAACCGCCACCCTCAATGTTTCGGGCAGCACCGAAGAAGCGCTTGGGCTTCTGCAGGGCATTGGCATCGACACCACCGGTGAGCACCTTTCCTGATGCGGGTTGAGAGGTGTTGTAGGCACGAGCCAGACGAGTAATAGAGTCGAGGAAGATAACGACGTCGTGTCCGCATTCCACCATGCGCTTAGCCTTCTCGAGCACGATACCTGCAATCTTCACATGGCGGTCGGCAGGCTCGTCGAAGGTAGAGGCAATCACCTCGGCATTGACGGTACGCGACATGTCGGTGACTTCCTCAGGACGCTCGTCGATGAGCAGCATCATGATGTAGGCCTCGGGATGGTTGGCGGCGATGGCGTTGGCAATATCCTTCATCAGCACGGTCTTACCGGTCTTGGGCTGGGCTACGATGAGCGCACGCTGACCTTTACCGATGGGTGAGAAGAGATCCACGATGCGCACACTGGGGTTCGTGGTGGCCTTGTC
>JAEETC010000278.1 GCA_016286585.1 Prevotella sp.
TCTCAGTTCGGATTGTAGTCTGCAACTCGACTACATGAAGCTGGAATCGCTAGTAATCGCAGATCAGAATGCTGCGGTGAATACGTTCCCGGGTCTTGTACACACCGCCCGTCACACCATGGGAGTTAGAAATGCCCGAAGTCAGTGACCCAACCGCAAGGAGGGAGCTGCCGAAGGCAGGTCTGATAACTGGGGTGAAGTCGTAACAAGGTAGCCGTATCGGAAGGTGCGGCTGGATCACCTCCTTTCTAAGAGATCGAGTAAAGATTGTTTTGCTGTTGAGTTACCAAGGGTAACTAAATATTTCTGGTGGCGATGCGCTTTTGGGAAACACCCGTACACATCCCGAACACGATGGTTAAGACGAAAGCGGCCGATGGTACTATGCTGGAGACGGCATGGGAGAGCAGGTGGCTGCCAGATATAAGGGCTTATAGCTCAGCTGGTTAGAGCGCACGCCTGATAAGCGTGAGGTCGGTGGTTCGAGTCCACTTAAGCCCACTGGACTTAAGTAAACTTAAGCCAACAGTTGAATACAGATAGATCAACCAAACGGGGGCGTAGCTCAGTTGGGAGAGCACCTGCCTTGCAAGCAGGGGGTCAAGAGTTCGAATCTCTCCGTCTCCATTCGTCAGATGAATCTGACGTAACGTACCTTGAAAACTTCATACAGAGATAAGATGAAAGATAATCTAAGAGAAGAATTTAAACAACATCTTATTGAATCTGCGATTCAATAAGCATCGAGTTGAATAAATTCAACTCTCAATATCAAGACATCCGAGAAAAAACCAAGAAAGTTCTTTGAGAACGAATTCATTAATGAATTAGAAGTTAGTGTAACGCTATACACGAGAACCAAACGAGTGAAAACTCGAGCAAGGTCAAGCAACAAAGAGCGCAGGGTGGATGCCTTGGCACTAAGAGCCGAAGAAAGACGTGATAAGCTGCGAAAAGCCGCGGGGAGGTGCAAATAACCTGTGATCCACGGATATCTGAATGGGGAAACCCGGCTGGTTAAGCCAGTCATCCATACGCCAATACATAACGTATGGAAGGGAACCCGGTGAACTGAAACATCTAAGTAACCGGAGGAAGAGAAAGAAACATCGATTCTGGGAGTAGCGGCGAGCGAAACCGGAAGAGGCCAAACCGAGTCGCGTGCGATTCGGGGTTCGGACCGCGGAATTGATTCATGGAAGACAGCAGAATGGTTTTGGGAAATCCAACCAAAGAGGGTGACAGTCCCGTAAGCGAAGTTTGACATGACATGGCGGTATCCAGAGTACATCGAGACACGTGAAACCTTGATGGAATGAGCGGGGACCACCCCGTAAGCCTAAATACTACTTAGTGACCGATAGCGCATAGTACTGTGAAGGAAAGGTGAAAAGGACCCCGGGAGGGGAGTGAAAGAGAACCTGAAACCCTGTGTTTACAAGCTGTGGTAGCACGATTATACGTGCGACCGCGTACTTTTTGTAGAACGGTCCGGCGAGTTACGCTTACTGGCGAGGTTAAGTACTACAGGTACGGAGCCGAAGGGAAACCAAGTCTTAATAGGGCGAATAGTCAGTAGGAGTAGACCCGAAACCGGGTGATCTATCCATGTCCAGGTTGAAGCTGCCGTAAGAGGTAGTGGAGGACCGAACCCACATCCGTTGAAAAGGGTGGGGATGAGGTGTGGATAGGGGAGAAATTCCAATCGAACCCGGAGATAGCTGGTTCTCCTCGAAATAGCTTTAGGGCTAGCCTCAACCAAGTCTACTGGAGGTAGAGCACTGAATTTCCGCGGGGGCGTCAAAGCTTACCAAAGAATATCAAACTCCGAATGCCAGAGAGATGATGGTTGGGAGTCAGACTATACGAGATAAGTTGGATAGTCAAAAGGGAAACAGCCCAGACCACCAGCTAAGGTCCCAAAGTGTATGTTAAGTGGAAAAGGATGTGGGATTTCGAAGACAACTAGGATGTTGGCTCAGAAGCAGCCACACATTCAAAGAGTGCGTAACAGCTCACTAGTCGAGAGGTCCTGCGCCGAAAATGTCCGGGGCTAAAACATAACACCGAAGCTGTGGATTCGTAGTAATACGAGTGGTAGAGGAGCATTCTTAAGACCGACGAAGCAGTACCGAAAGGAGCTGTGGAGGGATAAGAAGAGAGAATGCCGGAATGAGTAGCGAGAGTAAGGTGAGAATCCTTACGGCCGAATATCTAAGGTTTCCAGGGTAAAGCTGATCTGCCCTGGGTAAGTCGGGACCTAAGGCGAGGCCGAAAGGCGTAGTCGATGGAAAACAGGTTGAGATTCCTGTACCTGATATGAACAGAACTGTGGGGACGCAGAAGGAAAGCACAAGCCAGGAATGGAAAGACTGGTGCAAGCGTAGGAGGTGAATGGTTGGCAAATCCGCCATTCAAGCCAAAGACGTGATGCGTAGCGAAATAAAAGTAGTGAAGTGTGTGAGCCGGCTGCCAAGAAAAGCCGCTATTGTTTCATATGAGCCCGTACCGTAAACCGACACAGGTGGATGAGGAGAGAATCCTAAGGCCGACGGAAGAAGCATTGTTAAGGAATTCGGCAAAATGACCCCGTAACTTCGGGAGAAGGGGTGCCTCGCAAGAGGCCGCAGAGAATAGGCTCAAGCAACTGTTTAGCAAAAACACAGGTCTATGCGAAACCGTAAGGTGAAGTATATGGGCTGACGCCTGCCCGGTGCTGGAAGGTTAAGAGGAGAGGTTAGCTTCGGCGAAGCTTTGAATTGAAGCCCCAGTAAACGGCGGCCGTAACTATAACGGTCCTAAGGTAGCGAAATTCCTTGTCGGGTAAGTTCCGACCCGCACGAAAGGCGTAATGATTTGAGCACTGTCTCGACAATGCATCCGGTGAAA
>JAEETC010000075.1 GCA_016286585.1 Prevotella sp.
AAGATGAAATTCCCCGAGTGGCAAGGCGTCAGAAAGAACTTCAAATAAATAGAATGATGAGAACTACCAGAATGATGCTGGCCGTGATGCTGACGGCGATGGTATGCACAGAAGTGGCAGCGCAGGGATTCGGTTTCCAGAGGGAGTCGTTTCCTGAGGGATCGTACTCCCCAGTGACTAACGTGAACCGCAATGGATATCCGCGGGTGTTGAGCGACGGCAGCGTGATGTTCCGCACGAAGGCTCCAGAGGCCAAACTGGTGCAGATAGACCTGTGTGGCACGAAGTACGACATGCAACGGGCGGAGGACGGCACATGGACGGTAACCACAAAGCCGCAGGTGCCCGGATTCCACTACTACTTCATGGTGGTAGACGGCGTGTCGGTCTCTGACCCAGCCAGCCAGACGTTCTACGGCTGTGGCAAGTGGTCGAGCGCCATTGAGATAGCAGAGAAGGGAACGGACGACTTCGAGGTGCAGGATGTGCCTCACGGCGAGGTTCGCACGGTGCATTATTACTCGAAGGTTGACGAGTCGTGGCGCCCGCTGATGGTCTATACCCCAGTAGGTTACAACGAGAGCCAGCAGGCGTATCCTGTAGTCTATATCCAGCACGGCGGCGGCGAGGATCATCGCGGCTGGATGGAACAGGGCCGCACGGCTCAGATCATGGATAACCTGATCGCGGCAGGCAAGGCTGTGCCGATGATCGTGGTGAGCGCCAACAGCAACGTCCGCTCTCGCAACGGTGGCTTTGGCGGAGGTTACAGCTGGCAGGGCATGCAGAGTTTCCGCAGCGAACTGATTGAGAATGTGATCCCGTTCGTTGAGAAGAACTACCGCGTGAAGCAGGATCGCAAGAGCCGCGCCATGTGCGGACTGTCGATGGGCGGCGGACAATCGTTCTACATCGGCCTGCGCTCGCCTGAGGTGTTTGCCAACGTGGGCGTGTTCTCTACGGGCATGTTCGGCGGTATCCAAGGGGCCTCGAACTTCGACTTAGAAGCCGAGGTGCCTGGCATGCTGACGAATACGAAGACGTTCAACGGACAACTGGACGTGTTCTTCGTGAGCTGCGGCGAACAGGACCCACGCATAGAGTACACCCGCAACATCGTGAAGAAGATGCGTGACGGCGGTGTGGAGGTGAAGTTCAACTCCTACCCCGGCGACCACGAGTGGCAGGTGTGGCGAAAGTCGCTGCACGAGTTCGCGCAGTACCTGTTCAAATAGGAAAGGGACTCTTTTATTTCCTGACGATGACGCTGCCGCTGGCCTGATGAGTGGCGAGGATCAACACCTCGGCAATCTGCACATGGGCAGGAGCATTGGCAGCGAATACAGCCACGTCGGCAATATCGTCGCCCGTGAGCGGCTTGATGCCTTTATAGACATTGGCTGCCCGTTCCGTGTCTCCGTGGAAACGGATATTGCTGAAGTTCGTCTCGACAAGGCCTGGCTTCAGGTTCGTGACACGAACGGCAGTATTAGCCACATCAATACGCAAACCGTCGGAGATAGCCTTCACGGCAGCCTTCGTGGCACAATACACATTACCTCCGGCATAGGCCGCATCGCCAGCCACAGAACCCACGTTGATGACGTGACCACTATTGCGCTCCACCATGCCTGGAACTATGAGGCGTGTCATAGCGAGCAGGCCCTTGATATTCGTATCGATCATAGCGTCCCACTCCTCCATATTGCCCTGATATTCAGGTTCTAAGCCCAATGCCAGTCCAGCATTGTTGACAAGCACGTCGATCGTTTTCCACTCGGCAGGCAGACCTTCTATAGCCTGCTGGGCTGCCTTAAAATCACGCACATCAAAGACAAGGGTGAGCACTTCCGTGCCTTTTGCCGTCAAGCTCTGACGTATCTCCTCCAGCCGCTGGGTGTTACGTCCCGTCAGGATCAGGCGGTCACCATTGGCCGCAAACTTCTCTGCACAAGCCAGTCCTATGCCGCTCGTGGCTCCTGTAATCAATACTGTCTTATTCATATCATCAGTCGTTTAGGGTATGAGCAATGAAGAATCGCCATAGCTCAGGAAGCGGAAGTCGTGAGCGAGGGCGTAATCGTAGATTTGATGCCAGTCGCCATGAACAAAGGCGCTGACGAGCAGCAACAGCGTGGACTGCGGCTGGTGGAAGTTCGTGACGAGCATGCGGACGATCTTATAGTCGTAGCCAGGACAGATAATGATCTGCGTACTGGAATGAAGGACTTCGAGGTGATGGGCGTCCATCCAGTCGGCCAATGCCTGCAGGGCCTCTTTCGAGGAGTGAGGAGTGAGGAGTGAGGGGTGAGAAATGTTCAACTCATAGGGTTCCCATTGGGAGACGTGGAGCTGGTCTTCGTTGAGGTTGGGATTCGTCATCACCTTGAGGCCCATGTAGTAGAGACTCTCCAGCGTCCGCACGCTGGTGGTACCGACAGCAATACACTGGCAGCCATGATTGAGAAGCTTGGTGATGGTCTCGCGGCGCACGCTGATATATTCGGTGTGCATCTCATGGCCCTCCATCTCCTCGCTCTTGACGGGCTTGAAAGTGCCGGCACCCACATGGAGGGTGAGCTCCTCACGCTCGATACCGTGGGCGTCGAGATCAGCCAACACCTCAGGCGTGAAGTGCAGTCCGGCCGTCGGAGCCGCCACGCTACCCTTGATCTTCGAGTAGACGGTCTGGTAAGTGGTCTTGTCGCTCTCCTGCGTTTCACGGTTAAGATAGGGCGGAATGGGCAGTTCACCCATGATATCGATGACCTCGGCGAAGGAACATTTAGTGGTGAGAGGTGAGGGGTGAGAAGTGAGAGGTATGACCTCCCAATAGAAGTCGATGCGATGGCTGGTGCCGTGAACGGGACCACGCACGGCCTTGATGTGCAAGATTCCATGTTCCGTGTTCACAGAACGCTCAAGCGCCCCTTCCTTCCATTTCTTCAGGTTACCCACCAGACAATACCAGGCACAATGGCCGGTGGTCTGGAACATCTGTTCGTAATCGGCGGGAAGGGCAGGCTCCAGCAGGAACACCTCAATTAATGCACCTGTAGGCTCGCCATGGGCATCCGACTTCCGAAAGTGCATGCGGGCCTGAATCACCTTCGTATTGTTGAAAACCATCAATGCGCCCTTCGGCAGATAGTCAGGAAGATGGCAGAACACATCCTCCCCTACCTCACCCTTATTATAAATAAGGAGTTTGGACTGGTCGCGGCGGGCCAAAGGGAACTTGGCGATACGCTCATCGGGCAGGTCATACTGATAGTCGCTGATGCGGATATGTCGGGGATCGGTATTCATTGAACATTGAAGATTGAACATTGAACATTAGAAGATGCAGGCACGGATGAGGGCATAGAGCAGCGTGAACACCAGTATGGACACCGGGATGTCGCAGTCGGCACGCAGATAACCCATCGACGTGAATTTGGAAGATATGAAACGATGGTTGACAGACGACTGCTTCCGTGTTGCCCGATAAAACAGGTAATAGACAAAAGAGCCCACCAGAAAGCCCCACATCAGTCCGACGAGGATATCACCGGGATAGTGAACACCGAGATACAGGCGGGTCCAGCAGTTCGTGAGCGACCAAATGACCAATGCCACAGAGAGCAGTCGGCTACGGATGAGCCAACAGAAGAAGATGGCAATGCTAAAGGTATTGGACGCATGGGCCGAGAAAAAGCCGTAATTGCCACCACGATAACCGTTGACGATATCAACCATCATACCTATCTCCGGATCGTGAGTCGGCCGCCAACGGGCTACGGTAGGCTTGACGATTGCATCGTCGACCGTACCTGCCAACAGCACACAAAGGCCCGCCGCGAGCAGGATGTAGATGATCTTCTTGACACTCTCATTGTTATGAAGCACCACATAGAACAGGCTGATATACAACGGGACCCAGGTGATGGCCGTTGTCAACACCTTCGCCACACGGTCCAGATAAAGCGAGTCGCTGCCGTTGACAGCCAACAGCCATTCTTTGTCGAGCGAGATAACAGATGAGCCAAGGTCACCGGCTACCAGCAGAAGGTCTGAAAACATCATTTATATGACTTTTATCTGTTTCGTTTCTATCCACCCTTCCTTGCCGTCGGCAATACGGATCTCCTTCCAGTCCTTCATGGAACCGTCGGTAATCGTCACCTTCGTGCCCTCATGGAGGATAAAGAGGTCTGTGCCGTTAACTGCGGGAGTACTCTTCACCGTCACAGCAGGAGCGAAGATGATGGCACCCTTACGGTTCAACAGGTCTTGTTTCTGTTGCCAGGCAAAAAGGTTTCCTGCTAAAAAGACCAGCAGCAGCGCCACACCTCCGAAGAAGCCTACCTTCCGGAGCCACAACTTGTCGGAGAAGAGATAGACGAGCAGCAGGATAATCGTGAGTCCCAAGGCTATCAGCGCCGTGCGGGCCCAGCCGTCGACACTCATCATACTGACCAGAGAGCGGTACCAGGTGACAAAGAACATCTCCGACTCGGGCACAATCTTATCGAAAGTCTTGGAACGCGCTATCTGCAGGTTAAAGCGGATATCACGGTCGCCTGGCGACAGCAGCAGGGCACGCTCATAATTGAGTATCGCCTGAGGGATATTCTCTGTACGGTAGTAGGCATTGCCAAGGTTATAGTACAGGTCGGCACTGGCCCCCTGCTTCAGCAACACCTCATAATCATTGATAGCCTGCTGATACTCGCCACGGACATAGGCGCTGTCAGCCTCTGCCTTGGTGGCAGCGGCAAGAGAAGTGAGAGGTGAGAAGAGAGAGATGAGAGATATGATCATGAGCAGCAGGATTCGGGCTTGAGATATTCTCTGACCACCTGACTCCTTACTCTTGACTCCTTTTTTCTTCATCGTTCCTTCAATCTCCTCGATGGCCTTCATGGCTTTCTCATATACCTTATTCATATTACCTTTCGGATCGCCGGGAGCATAGCGCTCAAACTCACACTCGTCAAGAGCCCCCATGAACTGGGCGATTGTCTCCTCACCCACTCCACGGTCGCTGAGACGCTGACTAATGTTATCGTGAGAGAGCTGTTCGACTGGGATGTTGAGTTTGTCACCCACATAACCCCACAGCGCACGCAGCACCTCGTCGTAGAACTCACCGGGCTTGTTGTCGGCCATCAGCTTCGAAGCTTTCTTCAGTCGTTTCGTGGCAACTTTGTTAGCCTTACCGGCACGACGCTTGGTGACGTTGGCATTCTCGATAGCCCGCCGACGGAAGATGACGAACAAGGAGATAAACACAACGGCCATGATGACCAATGTGACCCAATAGGCCGTCGAACCGAAGAAGAACTCATCGAAGCCCTGCTGACTTACGTCGCCCGTCTTGATGTAACGGATGTCACGACTGAGCTCCTGCAGATCCTGCTGACCGGAGAAGTCTGTTACTGTTCCTGGGCCAGAGCCCTTCGCCACATCAAGCGACAGCGGTTCACTCTTCACGGTCTTATAGACATTGGACGAGGTATCGAAATAAGTCAGCTCGACAGGAGGAATTTCATAGTGTCCCTGATGACGGGGCACAATCAGGATGTCGTAAACCATCGAACCTTCGATGCCGTTGGTCGTCAGCTTGGACTTGTCTGTGATCTTCGGCTCATATTTGTCGAAATCTTTCGGCAAATTGACCTGCGGCTGTTTGATGAGCTTCAGGTTACCCGCACCGCTGATGGTCAACCGCAAGGACACGGGATCGTTGGCCTTCGTCTCCGTCTTGTTCAGCTGCGCGGAGATATTGAAATGGCCCACACCGCCAGAGAATCCTGCAGGACGCTCCGGAAGCGGGTCAACCTGTATCTCGACACCAGGCGCCACAATCTTCTTCTTCACCTCCACATAGCCGGAACCACCGTTGAAGAACGCTTCGAAAGGATCAATGTTACGATTCTGCTGCACGACGACACCCTCGAAGGTGATACTGGGGATCTGGAGTTTGCCCGTCATCTGGGGGAACATCACATACTGACTCCACGTCGTCGTCTTATAGGGACGGCCATTGAAGGTCTCGATAGAGAACGACTTCTGAGTGGGGAGACTCACCTCCTGCGTATAGAAACTCTTCAGGTCGGGCATATCGCCACGCAGGCTGGTCAGTCCCACCAACGTGTAGACTTTATAGGTCAGAAGGATGGGTTCTTGCTCATAAACGCGTTTCTTATTGGCACTCACTTTGATGAAGAGGTCGGAGCCCGAGATACGGCTGCCGGCATCCCTCACCTCCCCTTCATCATCTTGTCGGCGCTGGCGCGAAGAGCCACCACCGTTGTTGCTCTGCGCAGTCCCACTCACCTTGATGGTCAGCGAATTAGAAGAGATCGACTTTCCTCCGACAACGACATGAGCCGGAGGGATGGTGAAAGAGCCATTCTTCGTGGCGCAGACGATATAAGTATAGGTGATAGATGACGAGGAACTGGTGTGGCCGTTGATCATCTGATAGCTGGACTGCATGGAGCGGTTCGGACCTATCAGCACCTCCAGCTCGTCAGGGATGTCACCTGCACGGAAATCGCTGACATTCTGAGTGTTGATGGTATATGTCAGCCGGAACTGCTCACCCACTGACACATGGGAAGGAGCAGAACCCGTGAGCGTCTGCGACGCAGAGGTTAGAGGTGAGAGGTAAGAAGTGAGAGATATGCAAATAAATGCTATCAGTCTCATTGCAAGAGGTAATCTCCGACCTCTCATCTCTGAACTCCAATGTTGTGACTCTTGTATAGTAATCATCTATAAACTTTTAAACTATAAACAAAATTACCAGTTCTTCTGTATAGCACGACGCTGAGGTTGCTGCTGGGCTTTCTTCAGTTTGTCCTGCGTCTGCTTCTCATTCTGGATGGCAGCATTCAACAACTGTTCGGCATTCTCCTTGCTCATCTGAGGCTTGGGCTGCTCCTGTTGCTTCTTATCCTGTTTATCCTGCTGCTGGTCCTGCTTCTGCTGGTCTTTCTTATCGTCCTTCTTCTGGTCGTCGTTGCCCTGCTGATTCTGGTTCTGCTGGTTCTGTTGCTGTTTCTGCTGCTGATGCTTGCAGAGCACGAGATTATACCGCGTCTCATCATCGTTAGGGTTCAGGCGGAGCGCATTCTTGTAGGCCTCTATCGCTTCGCCATACATCTTATGCGACTGACAGACGACACCCATATTATGATAGGCCTTGGCCTTACGCAAGGGGTTGGTTTCCAGTTTGGTAGCACTCTCGAACTGCACCACAGCCGCAGAGTCTTTTTTCTGCGCCATCAAGGCATTGCCCAGATTATAGACTGCTTGCGGGTTCTTGGGGTTCTTCTCGATAGCCTTCCGGTAGGCCACCTCTGCATTGGGATAGTCACCACTACGGAACAACTTGTTGCCCTGACGGATATACTGACGGTCAGTCGTCTGTGCATGAGAGGTGAGAGGTGAGAAGCAAGAAATGAGAGATATGATCAAGAGCACTTTCTTAAACAACGACAGATTCTTCAACAGCGGGTTACGACGGTCCAGGATACAAATCTCCAAGATCAACAACAGGATCGCCAGGATGCCCACAGCCTGGAACTGTTCATCGAACTCACTATAGACAGCCGTCGAAGTCTCTTTCTTAGCAAGCTTATCAAGTTCATTGTCCAACTGTTGCTGGGCTGCACTATTGTTCTCCACATGGATATAGGCACCACCACCGGCCTGAGCCACCTGCTTACACATCTCCTCGTTCAGGGCAGACATGACGGTGTTACCGATTCTGTCCTTCATATAATCACCCGTACCAGAAATGGGAATAGGTGCACCATTCACCGAGCCGACGCCCAACACATAGACTCGCATACCCATATCCTTCGCGGCCTCAGCAGCCTCAACGGCCCCACCCTCATGGTTCTCACCATCGGTGATGACGATGATTGCCTTACCGATACCTTCTTCCTGGGTGAAACTGTGCGTAGCCATCTCAATGGCACGGGCAATATCAGTACCCTGTGTGGCCATCATCGAAGGATCGATGCTGGAAAGAAACATCTTGGCCGACACATAGTCGCTGGTGATGGGAAGCTGTACGAAGGCATCGCCAGCAAACACAATCAGACCAATCTTATCGTTGGAGAAATGATCTACCAGGTTCTCTACCATCATCTTACTACGGTCCAAACGACTGGGCACCACATCCTCGGCCAGCATAGAGTTACTGATATCCATCGCGATGATGGTCTCAATACCCACCCGCTTCTCATGACTGATCTTCGTACCCATCTGGGGACGGGCCAGCATGACGATCAGCAGGGCAAGGGCTCCAAGCAACAGCCAAAACTTCACCGAGGGACGGAAACGCGACACATCGGGCATCAGCTCCTTCAACAGTTCCGGTTCGCCAAACTGACGAAGCCGCTTCCGCTGGTTCCTGTAAGAGATGAATCTGACGAGTGCCAATATGGGAATCAGCACCAGCAGATAGAGATATATAGGGTCTTCAAATCTAAACATTACGGTATCCTCCTGAAAATGGTGATGCGCAGCAGTATCTCAAGCAACAGGGCCAAGACGGCCACAAGGGCAAAAGGCTGGTAAGCCTCATACCGCTTGCTGAAGGTCTTGACATTGAGCTTGCTCTTTTCTAGCTGGTCAATCTCCTTATAAATATTACGTAGTTCCTTGGTATTGGTGGCCCGATAGAAATCGCCTTCCGTTGCGGCGGCAATCTCACTCAAGGTCTTGGTATCAATCTCCACAGGAATATTCACATACTGTACCCCTCCGGCCACAGGCATCGGATAAGGTGCCACATTGTTGGTACCCACACCAATGGTATAGACTCTGATACCCAGACTCTTCGCTATCTCTGCAGCCGTCATCGGCGAGATATCACCGCGGTTATTACTTCCATCCGTCAGCAGGATGACCACCTTACTCTTAGCCTTCGACTCTTTCAGACGACTCACGGCATTGGCCAGCCCCATACCGATGGCAGTTCCATCCTCGATGAGTCCGCGGGCTGCGATATCTGTTCTCACGTTCTGCAAAAGATTGAGCAGCGAGGCGTGATCGGTCGTCATCGGACACTGGGTAAACGCCTCTCCCGCAAAAATAGAGAGTCCGATATTGTCATCCTGTCGTCCGGCAATAAACTCCGCTGCCACTTGTTTGGCAGCCTCAATACGGTTAGGCTTCAGGTCTTCGGCCAACATACTGGTGGAAACGTCCATCGCCAGCATGATGTCAATACCCTCCACCGACTTATTACTCCATGAATTCTGCGTCTGAGGACGTGCCAGCACCAGGACGACCATCGTGAATGCCAGAATACGCAGGAGCATCGACAGCGGCATCAGCGTCACTTTCCAGCTCCTCGGCGCATAACGGAAGGCGAACGTATCGCTCATCCGCATGGTGGGCTCTGTCTTCTTCCTGTACATCACATACCAGATGAGGTATGGGATAATCAGCAGGAGCAACAGCAGATATTCTTTATTGGCAAATTCCATTTCTGTAAACCGTAAACTGTAAACCGTAAACTTTAAACTAAATCAACAACATATACAATGTATACACCACATATCCGAAGATCGCCAGACTGATGACCCCAATCACAGAGATGACAGTCTTCAGCATCCGACGTGTCTTCTGCGACCGCTGGTCTTCCTCTGAGAGTTGCGGTTTCACCGTCTCCTCCACAGGTACATTCTCCAGCTTTGTCTGGTTAATGAACTCGATGGCGTTCACCAAGTTGGCATCGTTCTCGTTGATCAACGTGGAATATTTCGCAAACTTCACCAGGTCGGCCGTCGTGAAGAGCTGGCGCAGTTCGTCGAGGGCTTTCTGATCCTGGGCTGACGTCAACCTCTCAATGATCTCGCTACTGGTCATCTCCATCGCACTGAAGCCATATCGCTCCTCAATGTATTTACGGAGGGTGTCTGTCAGCTTCGTATAGTATTCCTTCGAATTCTCCGATGTCACCATCTTGTCGGCCTTAATCTGTTCAATCTCCTTCATGGCCTTCTGATGGGGAAGCAGACGCTTCACAATCCGTATGTGACTGATAATGGGCTTGTTGTCACGCAGACGCAGATACAGATAGTATCCGACAGCCAACAGGACGAGCATCAACACACTCAGCCAGAACGGCAGACTCCAGTCACTCCACTGGAAAGGATTATTCTGCACATCTTTCGGACCGAAGAACTGCTCAGCATGCAGTGTGTCTACCTCAATGGTCAGCACCTTCAACGCCAGACTCTTGCTCTGATAGGGTTTACCGTCTATCTTCACCTCCATCGGAGGCAGATAGTAAAGGGTATCGTCGAACGAGGTCATCGTATAGACCACCCGACGTGTCACAAAGCCATTGTCTTGTTCCTTCTTCTCGAGCTCCTTGCAGTCGAGCACCTCCACACCGGGAGTCACATACTGCGTCGGCTTAAACTGTGGGAACTCCACCTTCGCATTCTCCTTGGCTGTGGCCGAAAGCGTCACATGAGCCTGCTGTCCCACAAAGATTTGGATAGAGTCAATCTCAGCCTCTACCGATACTTGTGCAGACATCGCCAACACACTCATTGCCAATATGATAAATAACGAGAGTCGTCTCATTAGCTTCTTTGTTTAAACAGGATCAGCAGAGCCTTCACGAAATCCTCATCCGTAGCGACACTCACATGATCGACATTGCTCTTATTGAACGTATCCTCCAACTGGGCCTGACGGTTCTTCCAGTATTTATGATAGGCCTGGCGCAGGGTCTTTGAGCCCGTATCCACATACTGCTCGTGTCCCGTCTCAGCATCCACCACCTTCATCAGTCCCACGTCGGGCAATTCTCTGGCACGTTGGTCATACACCTGGATAGCCACCACGTCATGCTTCCGGTTACAGATCTGCAGCGACTGCAGAAATTCGTTCCTGACATAGAAGTCGCTGAGGATGAAGGCCGTCGTGCGGCGCTTCTGAACACTCGACAGAAACTCCACAGCCTGTTTCACATCCGTGCGCTTCGATTCCGGCTGGAAGTCGAGCATCTCACGGATAATATAGAGGATATGCTTACGCCCCTTCTTGGGAGGGATATATTTTTCAATCCGGTCCGAGAAGAACACCACCCCGATCTTATCGTTATTCTGGATGGCACTGAAGGCAATCGTAGCGGCGATCTCGGTCACCATGTCACGTTTCATCTGCTTCTTCGTACCAAAATCCAGAGATCCACTGACATCGATGAGCAGCATCACCGTCATCTCACGCTCTTCCTCGAAGACCTTCACGTATGGACGATGGAAACGCGCTGTCACATTCCAGTCGATGTCACGCACATCATCGCCGAACTGATACTCACGCACCTCGCTAAAAGCCATACCCCTACCCTTGAAGGCAGAATGGTACTGACCTGCAAAGATGTTTGAGCTCAGACCACGGGTCTTGATCTCAATCTTCCGAACCTTCTTGATAATCTCACTTGTTTCCATCAGAGCGGTAGCAAATTATTCACTTTTCACTCTTCACTTTTCACTTCTTTAAGGCACTTCCACCTTATTAATAATTTTCGACACAATCTCCTCGCTGGTGATGTTGGCAGCCTCAGCCTCGTAGGTCAGACCGATACGATGGCGCAGCACATCGTGGGCGACGGCTCTCACATCCTCAGGCACCACATAACCGCGACGCTTGATGAACGCATAAGCACGGGCAGCCTTGGCCAGATTGATACTGGCTCGTGGTGAACCACCGAAGCTGATCATATCCTTCAGGTCCTTCAGACCATAACGGTCAGGATAACGGGTGGCAAACACGATGTCGGCAATATACTGCTCGATCTTCTCGTCCAGATACACCTCACCCACAACCGAACGGGCTCTCAGAATCTCTTCAGCCGTGGTCACGGGTGTCACTTTCGGCATCTCACCGGCGATATTCTCGCGGATAATCTTCTTCTCCTCCTCAAGAGACGGATAATCGATAACCACCTTCAGCATGAAACGGTCTACCTGTGCCTCAGGCAACGGATAGGTACCCTCCTGCTCGATGGGGTTCTGGGTAGCCATCACCAGGAAGGGGTTCGGCAGACTGAATGTCTGACTGCCGATCGTCACCTGTTTCTCCTGCATGGCCTCAAGAAGGGCACTCTGCACCTTTGCCGGAGCACGGTTGATTTCATCTGCCAGCACGAAATTGGCGAATACCGGACCTTTCTTAACCTGGAATTTCTCGTCCTTCTGCGAATAGATCATCGTACCGATCACATCAGCAGGCAGCAGGTCTGGGGTAAACTGGATGCGGCTGTAATCTGAATCAATCAACTGCGAGAGTGTCTTGATGGCCAATGTCTTGGCCAATCCAGGCACACCTTCCAAAAGAATGTGTCCGTCACTCAACAGACCGATCAGCAGGGAGTCCACAAGATGTTTCTGCCCTACGATGACACGATCCATACCTGTCACCAAGTTCGTCACAAATGCACTTTGTTGTTCAATCCGGATGTTCAGTTCTCGGATATCAATTGCTTCTGCCATAATATTTTTCCTTATGATTTATCAAATTTGCCCGCAAAAGTAGTAAAATAATAGGATTCAACATACATCTGCGTGACTAAATAATATTAAAAAAGTTTCCCAAAACCTAAGTTTTAAGAAACTTTTTCATTATTGAACCATTATTCCCTATTTTTGGGCTTTCTTTTTCTTCTTCAGCTCCAGTTTCGGTATCTTAATTTCCTGACCTGTCTTCAGTTCAGATTCGGCATTCAGGTCATTAAACACCTCCAAATAACACTCCATATCCGGTCCTATCGTCCGCTTGGCGATGCGCTTCAAATTATCACCCTCACGCACCTTCTCCATATAGTCGGTACCGACAATGCGATAGGCACCAGTACGGACGCGGGAGTCCTTAGCCTCATACTTGTCGAGTGTCACTTCGGGCTCTTTAAACTCAGGAGTTGGTTCTGCTTTCACCTCAGGCGCTTCTTTGACTTCAGCCTCAGGCACATCTTCCGCTTCGGCTTTTTCCTCAACGGGCTCGGCAACGGGCTGAACTGGTTGTGCCTCAGGTTGGGCGGGAACGATTTCCTTCACTGGATCCGTTACCGTCTCTTGGGGTGCCGTCTGATTCTGGAATGGGAAATAGTTTCCAAGCAGATAACCGATTCCGAGAGCCAGCACACAGCCCAATAGCCATAGCATCCAACGCTTATCACCGGTCGGTTCATCATCATCCGAGTTTTCGGATTCTTCGCCGTCGGAAGTCTCTTCTTCTGCGGGTTCCGGTTCCTCCGGAGATTCCGGATCGACAGCTTGTACCAGTTCTACGAGAGGTTCTGACTCTGCAACAGGTTCGGGCTCTGCAATGGGCTCAGGCTCTACGATGGGGGCAACCTCTATAATAGGCTCGGGCTCTGCCATAGGTTCAGGCTCTGCGATAGGTTCTGGTGCCACAGGAGCCTCCACAACAGGCTCGGGCTTATACGGCTCAATCACCCACTCGGGAATAACCTCGTCAGAGAGTTTTTCTGATGCAGGTTTCTCTTCAGCCACAAAGTCCACCAGCGGCATTGCATCAGAATCATTTTCTGCAACGGCCTCTTCTACTTCCTCTGACGGATCCTTAAAGTCCACCCCGTCATTCAGCACGATAGTCTCGAACTGAGAGAACGGTTTGTTGACCAATTCCTTCATCAGCACATCGGGGGTGAAGGTAATCTTATTATGTCCTTCGATCAGAACCCGCTCCCCCGTATTGACATTCACACTCTCACGCGAGTCTACGTCAATAATCTTGAACGTTCCAAGTCCCTTGACCTTTACAGACTTGTCGCGTTCCAGAGCATCACGGATCAAGTCGAATATCTTATTGGTAAAGTTGACGGCGTCTTTCTTGCTCAGTCCGTTCTGCTCAGTCAGTCTTGTGGCAATCTCCTGAATCGTGATCTTTCCCATTACTCGTTTCCTCCATTCTTTACGCGTTCCTTCCAATTTGCATTTGGCTTGAAGTTCAGCACCAGTTTGGGTGGAACCAGCATACGCTGACCTGTCGATGGATTGACCATCACACGCTCCAGCTTCTTCTTGACCTCAAAAGTCCCGAAGGTCGGGATAAGCACCATGTTGTCTTCCTGAAAATGGTCTCCCATCGTCTCAACGATCACATTGACCATCTTCTGCGTGTCTTCGAGCGAATAGCCCGTCTGCTGCGCTAATTCTGAAATAAAATCTTTATTAGTCATAATCACAGATTGAATGTTGTTCCATATAAATCAAATTCCTCCGAGTCGTTCATGTAGACATCATAGAATGCACCGATAGTCAGCGGACGTTCCGACACGGGAATCAGCACCTCGGGATCCACCTCGGGCGAACAGAACTCCGTGCGCCCTATATAGTAGTCACCCTCCTGACGGTCGATGATCACCCGGAAGGTCTTAC
>JAEETC010000279.1 GCA_016286585.1 Prevotella sp.
TTCATGGTGGCCGACTGTCGGTTTGTCTTCGACAGATCCTATAATGATTTCTGCCCGGAGGGCGATACCCGCTGCGATCGGATGGAACTTTTTGTGGTGGCTCCAGGCAAGGAAGACCTGACGCTGTTCGAATGGTTCGCCGATCAGAGCGTGCTCGACGGACGTATAACCATCAGCCTCGGTGCGACCAACGACAACAGTCTGGACTCACAGGAGATTGTATTCGAGGAAGCTGTATGCTTCGCGCTCTCCGAGATGTACGATATTGACTCTTCCATGCGCAGACTGCTGAAACTTAGCATTTTGGCAAAAAAGATATGTATTGATGATGTGTGTTTTGAGTGATTAGTGTTTAGATTTATATGGCAGCATTTCATTTACAAGAACTGAAGGCGGTGTTGATTCATGAGAATGTGATAGAGAATCCCGCCAGTATCCTTAAGGAGAATGCCCTGACGGTACAGAGTTTCTCTTATGATTGTACCCACAGACGCAATCATGCTGGCGATGTGTATGGAGCTGTTGAGCCTGTTATCTTGCAGTTCTGCATCCGGGTGAACAGTCCGCATCACGCCAAGCAGTTCTATATGGAGTCGATCCTGAACAATCATTTCCAGTTTTCATTCCTTTTCAATGTGACATGGCGGGAAGACAACCGGTTGGCAGGCTATGAGGACGGATTGGTGGCCGACGGCTATGTGGTACACGTTGAGGAGGAGTATCACAGCAGTAAGAATATCAAAGGCGTTGACCAACAGATGTTGCTTAGCGTGAAAGTCTTAGTTCGGAATGTGACTTATTTGGGTAGAGACAATAATTTAACGAGCCACTTTATAAAATAAATAAGGAGAAGAGTTATGGCAAAGATGACACTTACAATTCCCAAAGCGAGTGCGGTAGACAGTTCTGGAAAGGAACTGGATACAGGCTTGTCGATGACCACTGGTGCGGAAGCGGCTGCTGGTCGTAGTATTCTCAAGGCAGAATATTATGCAAAGGAAAAGAAGGCTACGTCGTGGGGCGAAAAGCACGAAGAGAAGGATCTGACTTTCCTCTTCACATTGCAGTTCGCAGAGTTCCACAAGCAGATTTACAGCCCAAACTATATTGAGGCATATATCCTGATCAAGCCTGAGGATATCGATAATAAGGTTGTTAAGGCCTTCCCCAGCAAGGATCAGCTGAACGAACTCTTTGCCACCCAGCTGGTGGAGCTTAAGTGCGACGATATTGTCGTGTGTAGCGACTATTATGTCCACGAGATCATTCCGCGCAAGTATTCCGACAGGATGTATGTGTCGCTGAAAATCTACAGCCCCGATATGGTGATGACCCTTCAGCAGTATTGTAAAACGTTCACGGCGAAAAGGCTTGGAGAAGAGATCTTGAAGGGTGAGATCGGTAACTTCTCCATCACCAGGGACGGCACAGAAGTAGAGTTGGCTTCCGACACAACGGGCATGAAGCACATACAGAAGGTGTCCGGGGAAGGAGAAAACAAGGTCTATACAGAGCATATCTTCCCCTACCTGGTGCAGTATAACGAGAGCTTCTACGATTTCCTGGCGCGCACCACGAACCGGTGGGGCGAGTTCCTCTATTATGAGAACAACAAGCTCACTTTGGGCTATCAGGACACCGAAAAAACGGTGGAAAGCTACGATGTGCTGACCTATTGCAACTGGAATGGGCAGCGGCCTGCCCAGAAAAATGCAGGCCCCTACGTTGGTGATGCTCCTTACGACAGTAATATCCTGAAGAGCGTTGTGACTCAAGATGGTTATGACAAGGTGAAGAACACGGTTGCCAACATGTTTGACTCAGATAGCGGCGCTGACGTGTTCTGGATGAAAAAGGCCGCACAGGTGCTCAACAACAGCAAGTCGATTACCAACTTCGCCTTTGATACGGCCGTTAATGACCTCGTAACCTTAGGTTCCGTTGAGGTGATGGTGAAGGCAAACAACGACAAAAGCAACGATGCCTACTTCAAGGAAAAGAAGACCGACCACGGCAGTTTACCCAATCATGGGGAAGCCCACTTCGGTACGAAGAAAGTGGATGGTGAAGACAAGAAGACCTACAACGAGTTTTCAGAGGCATCGCCTATGGTCAATGAAACCACTTATTCTTCCATCCTGGAGAAAGAAATGACGGCGGCAAAGAATGCGGTGAATATCGAGTTCGACACCAAGTATCCCGACCTGACGTTAGGACAAGTCATTGATGTGGATGGCGAGAAGTTCATTGTGGTCGAGGTGGTGGGGTATCAGCCAGAGACGGAAAAGAAAGACTCACAGTCGTACTATGAGAAGGGCTACGACAGTAAGGTGGTCAGATACCGTGTGACGGCCATTGCCAAGGACAGCGATGGTAAGTTCTATCCTCCGATGCTCCCAACGGGACACGTGCGCACCTCAGGGCCTCAGGTGGCTGTGGTGGTCGATGCGGATGATCCCAACCGATCGAACCGTGTGCGAGTGAAGTATCCCTGGCAACTGAAGGATTTCATTGCCAACCACGACAAAGATGTGGGTGACGATGATAAGATCAAGACCTTTGAGAAGCTGGCTGCCGATCATCTGTCGACTATAGATGTGGAAGATGCCACGCCATGGCTGTTGTACGCCTCAAGCTCAGGTCCCACCAAGGCTGGTGTTCATGGCCGACACTATCTGGCAGAGAAAGTGCTCGTCGACTATGCCGGCGGAAATGTGGAGCGTCCCTACGTGGTGGGATCCGTCTCTGCCGACGTTCCCTTTGCCCTGAAGACGGGCTCTGCCTTGATGATGTCACCGAACAATGAATATATTAAGGTGCACGAGGGTTTTGGCAAAGGTGCTGCAGCCTTCATCGCCAACCTCAATCCCGGACTGAAGCT
>JAEETC010000280.1 GCA_016286585.1 Prevotella sp.
TCGTCGGTCTTCATCAAAAAAAGGTGCTCCATGAAACACTCCTCGTCGGCTTTCACATACCAGGTAAGTGTATCGGTGCCGAGGGTTCCCGGTTCGGTAGACCTGACTGTCACCATCGCAGAATCGCGCTGTTTCTTGATGCTTAATATTTCATAGGCAATGACAGAGCCGAAAAGCAAGCTATAGGCAACAATACAGGCGACTGGCTGCAACAGCAAGCCCAAGATAAGGCCCTTCCATCGCTTGCGCCTGTATCCGAAAACGGGGATCGCTATCGAAGCTAAGAGTATCAGAAAAAAGAGGGTGCCCATCATTAAGGCAGTCGCAAAATCTTTTTCGATTAGCATAGTCTTTGAACTTTATACTTACTGATTACTGTTGACACTTTGACTTGTCCCTCACCTGAATAGCAAACATCGTGAGGTCGTCGCTCTGCTCCGCCTCACCAACGAACTGCTTGACGGCTGACGTCATAGCAGCAATGAGATCTTGCGGAACGTTGCCTGCGGCCTTTGCCGTCTCCATCACCCGCTCCATGCCAAACTGCTGATGGCTGATATCCTCGGCCTCGTTCAGTCCGTCGGTATAGAGGAAGATAGTAGAACCCGGATGGATCTGCATCTGCTGGCAGGTGTACTCCCAGTCTGGCATAACGCCAGCAGGGATATTGGGATCACATTCCAACAGGATCACCTCTCCATCGGCCAGCAGAAGCGGCATATCGTGGCCTGCATTAGAGTAATTCATCACACCTGTCGCCAAGTCGATGACACCTATGAAAAGGGTGACAAACATGTTGGTCTCGTTGTTATCGCTCAGCGATTCGTTAATACCCTTCACCATGTGGTTGGGCTCTGTCGTATGGGCTGCAATATTTCGGAACAGCGAGCGCGTGACTGCCATAACCAGAGAGGCCGGCACCCCCTTGCCCGACACATCGCCGATGCAGAAGAAGAGCTTCTCGTCGCGGATGAAGAAATCGTAAAGGTCGCCACCCACAGCTTTGGCTGGTGTCACCTGTCCGAAGATATCGATATCGTCGCGATGGGGGAAGGCGGGGTAAGTCTTGGGCAGCATACTCATCTGAATGCCGTGGGCGATCTTCAGTTCATTTTCTATCGAGGCCTTCGCCGTGGTGGTGGTCTTCAGGTCTTCGATATAAGCGGTCAACGAGTGCTGCATATTCTCGAAAGAGTCGCGCAGCTGACAGATCTCATCGTCGTGTTTAATCGTGGGCAACGGGGTGTCGAACTGTCCCTGTGCCACCTTATCGGCGGTGCCTGCCAACAGCTTCAAGGGCTTTGCCGTGCGCTTGATGGTGAGGTAGCAGACCAGGAAGATGACTAACAGCGCGAGTCCGATGATCCATATAAAGAGGATGCCTGCCACCATACCAAAAGCCTGTAAAGACGAAGTGGAGACAGAGGATACCAGCATCCAGTCGGTGCCCGTCACGGGTCTATAGAAAAGATAGGATTCCTTCCGATTCACCATCAACACTTTCTCCGTCTCATCGTTACTGGTCTTGCCATCTTTCATGTCGTTGACCACCTTACTGGCTATGTCTGGCTCGTCGGTATCCTTGATATGAACGAAGAAATTGCCTTTTTGGATACGACGGTGATCGGGATGGGTAACGTAGGTGCCGTCGTTCGAAATGACATAACTGCGATCGCCGTCATTATAGAACGACCATGCTTCTTTCGAGAATATACTGTCCTGCTCTTGCAGGAAGCGTGTCATGAAATCGAGTGAGAGATCGGCACCCAGGATTCCCACCACACGGCCCTGCGGATTACGGACGGGGCATAGATAGGCCACCAACGGCGTCTCGGAGTCCTGTCCGTTGAAGAAAGGCGTCGACCAGTATGCAGAGTCTCTGGCAAGGGCTTCCTGGAACCAGCCAGCACTCAGGTAGTCATTGCCGGCGCTGCCCAGTTGGGTAGCCTCAACTTGCATGCTGTCGTTACGCATGGCGTAAGGGCAGAACAAGTGTCCCTTCTGGGGGTAGTAGTTGTCGATGAAACTGACGCCACAGCTTCGTATGCTGGGGTTCTGCATGACAATGCGCTCCACAACAGTCTGCACTTGATCGGGCTGGGCGAGGTGGTTCTCAATGTCTGGAATGTTGTTCTTGACGGCCACAGTGATATCAGACATGACATCGGCAATCCGACTGTCTGAGGCACGCAAGCCACTATGATAATTAGAGGCGATGACTTCTGTCAGGACATCCCTGATATAGAAATAGAGCAGATACGACAGACTGCCCATCATGATGAGTAGCACCAAGATGACCCAGCGCGACATCCTCGCCGCAAACGAACGGTTGTATTTCTCGTTCTTGTTCATTGATCATTATATTATTGCTATTGATTATCTGTCAGTAATACTAAGTGCTTGATGTCAATATATACACGCTGCAAAGATATACAATTTTCACAAATTAAAAACAAAAATCCTACATTTTTGGTTCTTCATCTATCAAAATATTGGAGATTTAGCTATTTACGTTTAAAAATATTCCATCTATAATGACATAAAAACGACATATTAATGACATAAATGGCATGAAACAAGGAGTTTGAAGGCAGTAAAGTCGGAGTTTAGTCTAGGTAAACTCCGACTTTAGTCTATGTAAACTCTAAGATTACTCAGTCACATCAGAGATTTGCTGCGAGGAACTTGCGGCAGACTTCAATAGGAAGACCACGACGATGGGCATAATCCGCCAACTGATCCTCACCAATCTTACCGATGGAGAAGTAACGGGCCTGGGGATGGCCCAGCATCATACCAGAGACGCTGGCATGAGGTTTCATCGCCCCGCTCTCGGTCAGGCGGATACCAATCTGTTTCATGTCCAACAGGTCGTCGA
>JAEETC010000281.1 GCA_016286585.1 Prevotella sp.
CGCAAAGATGCGCAGAGCACGCACGCCTTCATCTATCATTGCAGCTTCGGAGGCACCAAAGAACTTTGTTATGGTTTCAGGTGCCATCCAGATAAAGACGCAGGTAATCAGCATGGCAATGGTGATGAAACGGAACGACTTGCTGATGACGAGACGGAACTGCTCGTTATCTCCCTTGCCAACCTGTATGGCACCGAGCGACTGGACGGTACGACAGGTGCCTGACAGGAATAGATTGTAGATATAAAGGATGTTCATGCAAACGGAGAAGGCAAAGATACCTATCCGGCCCATAGTATTGAGAACGATGCTATTGGCACAGAAGAGGAGCGCGGTGAGGCTGATGGAGGCCAGCGCCAGAGGAGCACCCTGCGACACCGTCTGACTGAGCGTGGGCCAGGCCTTCCCGTCGCCCAATGATACACTCAGATGATGAGTAGGGCTACGGAAATGCCGGCACATAATCACGATGCCGACGATATGACCGACGACGGTGGCCGTAGACGAGCCTTCGATGCCCCATCCGAACCATTGGATGAAGATGATGTCGCAGCCAAGGTTAACGGCATTGTCGATGAGGATGGCAATAGACACCAGTCGCGGACTGCCGTCGACGCCGACCATCGTGCCTAAGGCCCATGACATCATATAGGTGGGAGCACCAATCATCAACGGGAAGAGATAGTCGCGCGTAGCATCATAGAGCTCTTCATGAGAGCAAAGCCATCCGGTAATATCGTCAGTGAAGAAAAAACCGGCAATCGTCTGTAACAGTCCGAAGACCAGACAACCTACAGTGGAAAGGGTGAAGATATAGGAGGCCCGGGAATAGTCCTTCTTACCTAATTCCATGCCCACCAGCATGCCTGCTCCTGTAGAGAGCAGCATGCTGATGGTAAACATGAACTGTGTGACAGGCTTTGAGAGGTTGATGGCACTAACACCGTTCTCACCGATCAGGTTACCTACGATGATAGAGTCCACAACATTGCCCAGACAGGCCGAGAGGGCAATGAGTATGGATGACCACAGGAATACCCAGAATTCCTTATTGAATGCTTTCCTTTCTGCTTGATTCATCTTACGATTTGCGGAGTTACAATTTACTACTCAAAGAATCCGAAGCCACCGATGGCGGTGAGCATACGTTCTACATAATCCCATGATGTTGGTGACCAGGCAAAGCCCAAGCGATAGAGCACCTGCGTGGTGTAGTCGTTGTCACGCTTCACGTCGGCAGTCTTCTGTCCGTGGGCCATATCCTGATAGGCCAGCAAGGCGGCCATCTGCTTGGCTTTCTGCGGATCCTGTCCAGCCTCATCCATCCTCTGCTGGAACTCCTCCTGCTCTACGAAGCGGATACCGCCCGTTACCTTGCTCAAGCCTGAGAGCACGTCGCCGAGGAACTGTCCGTGTATATTGTACGGATGGAATACGGTGCACTCCTTCGGTGTGGTTGCCAGCAGACAGATGGCGTGTGCAACCTCATTGATGGGCGAGAACTCCACCTGCTTGTTACGCAGTGCATAGGGACAGCAGCCCAGCATGTTGTAGATGCGGATACGACCCATGAACGAGTTGGTACTGAAGTTGGCCTGGAACTCACCGTCAGTGCTTCGGGCGGCGAGGTTACCCACACGCATGATCTTCGCACTCAGACCGTGCAGGGCGACGGCATCGAGAATCAGTCGCTCGGCCATGAACTTCGAGTAGATGTACTTATTGCCGAGATACTGTCCCATGTAGAGACGCTGCTCGGTATAGACATCGTCCTTGATCTCACCAGCCCACAGGCCACGGGTACTTGCCGTAGAGATGTGGACGAGCTTGGCACCTGTCTTGATACAGAAGTCAACACAGCGCTGGGCACCGCCGATGTTCACATCCTCAATCTCAGTGCCTTCGGAGAAGTGCTTCACGATGGCAGCACAGTTGAAGACGGTGTCAATGGATTTACGATTTACGGATTTACTATTTACGATTTTGGCTTCCGCATGTAAATCGTCAATTTGTAAATCGTCAATCGTAAATGAGGTGACATCGCCCAGGACGATATGCAGGCGCTTGCCAAAGAGTTCCTTGAAGGACTGAGCGAAATAGTAGAACAACAGGGTGCGCAGACGGCTCTCGGCCTTCTCCTGTGTCTTGCCGCGAACCAGACAGTAGATATTCTCGGCATCACTGTCGATCAACTCGCGCAGGATATGGATACCCAGATAGCCTGTAGCACCTGTGATCAACACATTGCCCAACTTCAGGCGCTCACCTGAACGGAAGAAGCCCAGAGTATTCCGCTGCAAGAGGTTGTTGATAGCAGTATAGTCATAGTCGGCAACAGGAGCACTGGCACCAGCGGCATCATCTACGGCTTCGCCTGTGATCAGCTGAGCCAGTTTACGAGGTGTCGGATTGGCAAATACATCGCCATAGGCCACGTGCAGTCCGGCCTTATCGGCCTCGATGATGACACGGGTAACAACGAGCGATGTACCACCGAGTTCGAAGAAGTTATCCGTTGCGCCCACCTTGTCCATCTGCAGAATACCTGCAAAAATGTCGCAGAAGGTGCGCTCCGTATCGTTAACAGGAGCAGTGTAGGCAGAGCTGACTGCCAACTGTGGCTCGGGCAGAGCCTTCACGTCCGTCTTACCATTAGGCGTCATCGGCATCTCGTCCAGTTGCAGATAAGCCGTAGGCACCATATACTGGGTCAGGCGCTTCGAGATCTCTGCCTTCAGGGCATCGGGAGCAATCTCATGGTCGGCAGTGTAGTAGGCGCAGAGGTGCTCCTTATCATTCAACTTGCGGATCATGATAACCACCTTCTTCATACCCTCTACGGAGAGCATCACGTTCTCGATCTCACCGAGTTCGA
>JAEETC010000282.1 GCA_016286585.1 Prevotella sp.
ATGATGATAACGTGCGCAAGAATGCCATCATCGACTACCACTTCACCGATTTGCAGATGGACGACATACGCAAGATTATTCTCGGCGACACCGATGGAGGCCGTCTGCCACAGGTGCTGCGTACCACTGCAGAGAGCAATCTCTTCATCTTTTGGAGCGGACATGGTGCCGACGGTAGGGGCATGTGTTGGAGCGACGGTTCTGGCAGTCAGATATTCACCGGTGAACGAATGCGTGACATCCTCAAAGAGTTGAACGACCGCGATGGCTATCGCCGTTGTATGCTTGCCATCGAGACCTGCTTCAGCGGGCTCATCGGAGAGGCCATCGTGGGACTGCCCGACGTAGTGGCTATCACAGCCGCCAATACCGTGGAGCCTTCAAAGGCCGACGTACATAATCGTGAGCTCGGCGTGTTCCTCAGCAACGCTTTCTCGCGCGCCTTCCGCATCTCCATTAACAACGATCCCGCCGTGACCCTGCGCGACCTCTTCTATAACTTGGCCCGCACCACGACAGGAAGTCACGTGACCCTTTACAATGATATTAACTACGGCTCGGTTTATTCCCTCAATGCCGGTGACTATTTCCCAGAATAAAACATAACTACAATGAAAAAGATCAATCTATGGATTTTATCCGCCATCCTTATCTGCGGTTTAGCTGTGACTATGTTCACATCGTGTGTTGACAAAGTGGATAACCCGTCCGGTGGTGTTACGCCAGGGGTTGAGGAAGCCGATTATACGGTGATGCTCTACACCGCTGGTGGCGGTAATCTCGACTATAGTATTGAAGAGGATATCGCCAAAGCGGCGGCAGCCATCAAGACAGACAACAAGAAAGTGCGTTACATCGTTCAGTACAAGTACTCTTCAGAGAAGGGGTTGAACACGAATCCCATGTTTGTTCCCAGTGGTAAGGCCGGATATGTGTACCGCTATGAGGCTGTTCCCACCATCGTAAACACAGAAGAGTCTCCAAGGCTTTTGCTGAAGGACGATCAGATCTATGGTACGCAGAATGCCGCAGCAGAGCTGTTCCAGCCCGACTCCATAGCCAATTTCATGAAATACTGTAAGCAGGTGGCTCCCGCCAAGAACTACATTCTGGTCATCAGCGACCACGGCGGTGGCTATGCCCAGAACCAGGACTATGACAAGAGTCTTGTTGAGAGTGCTTCGACACGCGGTGTGGTGTTCGACGATAATCTCGACAGTGAGGGCATCACCTGTAAGGAACTTCGTGCCGGACTGGAGAAGAGCGGCATGCATCTGGCCATGCTCTATTTCGACTGCTGTCTGATGAACAATATGGAGACCCTCTCTGAACTGACAGCCCTGACAGACTATGTGCTGGCATCGGGACATTCCATCGCAGGTGGAAATCATACGGCTTTTGTGGAAGAACTGTATAAGGCGTCTGCAGGCGACTTGTTTACCGATGCCATGTCAAGATATGCCAAGAAATGCACCGAATACAATTACCAGGTTTGGCTGGCGCAACAAAGTGCCACGTGGGCACGTAACGTGGACTTTGTGCTGACTGATATGAAGAAATTTCCCGCTCTGCTGACGGCTCTAAAGACTTATGTAGACTTTATTATCGCCAACAAGAGCGATGACTACGCCGACGAATATCAGTATGCAGCTTCAGAATGTTATCAGTATTATCCAGGTGTTCCCCTCTACGATCTGAGGGAATATTGCGAGAAACTGAATGCTAACGTCTATGGTTCCGATCCTGACACATGGATGCTTTACGATAATCTGGAAAATGCCATCGAGGCAGCCCAGGTGTGTCACTACTACTCCATACAGTCAGAAGGCTATGATGAGGTTACCCCGTATTGGCTCAGCTATAATGTCAACCTCGGTGCGAAGGGATTTATTGGATGCACACATATCAATGGTGAGCCTACCAAGATTTACGGCTACAACAAGGACGGCTATGTAACGGCACTCGACATGAATACCCTTGAACAGACTACTTCGGGCGCAGAAAAAACAGCCTATTCTTGGAGTAATACTTATTATCTCCTGGAGTTTGACAAGCTGACAGGTTGGAGTCGCTGGTTGGAAACCAATACGGGCTTCCCCATGAACAATCCGCCTTATGACAACCAGGATGACCAGCTTCCTGGCGGGACGGCATCCGATGTTAAGGACTGGGACATGACTATCAGTGCCAAATTTGAAACAGATAAGGCCTCAATGAAGTTATTCAGGTTCCAGAACTACCTTGTCTGGCAGGGAGTTGATGTACTTGGCCCGGTAGGAATGATGAGTCCGACATATAATATGGGTTTCTCCAATAAGAACTTGCCCGCTAAGGCTCAGTTAATCCTTGAAATTGAGCCCAGGTCCGGCAAAGAGGGCGCATGGACTTTCGTCCGTAAACTTGCTAAGATTGAAGTCGAGAGGGTTATAAGTGGTAAGCCGCTGGAAGTGGTTAGATATACCCTCGATGATCTCGACTTAAGCGGAAACGATATACAGGCAGAAGGAACCGATGCTGCCAAGAAGGCTTATGTCAACATCGAGATTGATGTTGATGTAGATGGTAATGTCAAGTTCACCAAGCACGAAAAGAGTGAGGGCTATGTCGTAGATAAAATATTTAGATAAGAGAGACTCATTCAATAATTGAACCTCATTGCTATGAATGCAGTGAGGTTTTTTTATAAGGCGTCGAGTGAAAAAATCGGACTGATATTTGGTCAGTCCGATTTTTTGGGGTCACCTGCATAACCACGTGGGATTAACCGAAAATTTTGACCAATCTGAAAATGAAGAATTTCTTGTCAATGACTCCCCTTAGCTGAGCCCTAAAGTCCTTGATTTTTGCATTGAGGGATTCTGC
>JAEETC010000076.1 GCA_016286585.1 Prevotella sp.
ATGCCGGTTACGCCCAGCGCATCATCAACCTCCTCGATGGCCAGGTTGTTCCAGAAGTCAGTTTATAAAGAATCGTTCATAGACACGCCCTCGGCAGCCACTTATCGGCTCTGCCGAGGGCGTATTTTGTGTGAAAATATAAAAAAGCCATCACAAAAAAGATTATTACTAGTAAAAATGTTGTATCTTTGCATCGTAAAATCGGAATAGTTATGAAACAACAATATGCAGTAGTGGTGCTCTTTGCACTAATAATCGCTTCGAGTATGGTGAGCCTAACCAGCTATAAGACCACTGAGAAGTTGGTGACTGAGGATGTGAACCAGGCATTGGCCAAGGCCTTGGATGAACAGCAGTCGGACGTGATCAGCGCTGATACGATTCAGGTGTTCAACAGTCACCTGCAAATAGAGGGGTTGAGAGGAAATGCTGTTTTGGCGGTTGACACCAAGAAAGGATTCCGTCCTCGTCCGCAAGTATCGACAGCCACGATTCTGTCACTCTCTGACCAGCGTCCTTCGATGATTCTTTGGTCAATGGTGCTGCTGTGGAGCCTGTTCTGCCTGTATCAGCATAGACGGCTGTCTGCATTAGGACTTTATGGCGGCTTGGCTCTGCAAGATGGACGGTTCGTCAATGCCAAAGGCTGCGAAGTAAAGCTTACCCCGATGCAGCAGCAACTGATGGAGATGCTGTGGCAGTCACCCTCGCATCAGCTGTCGAAAGCAGAGATTTGCGATGCGCTTTGGCCCAAGAAACCCGATGCCAGTGAGACGCTTTACACGCTTATCCGACGGCTGAAGCCCATCATAGAAGAACATTCCGACCTCAAAATCGAGTCAGACAGGGGGAAATCATACGGTCTGACTATCAGGTAGATAGGTCCCTGTTAGACAATTGTCAGACAATTGTCAGGAAGAAAAAACGTCTAATAAACAATCTCTTCATACCTTTGCAAACAAAAACAGCAGACGTATGAAGAGATTATTGTTTTTGTGGATGCTAACTGTATCAATGATGGCTTCGGCACAGAAGGAAGTGGAATTACAGGAAGTAACCGTGCAGGGGTCTAAGGTAGTGCAACGAGTGGACGGGCAGACCATCTATCCCACATGCCAGCAACTGGAGAGTTCCACGAATGGCTATTCGCTGTTGTCGAAACTGACGTTGCCCCATCTGCGTATCGACCCAGTAATGCATACCGTTACGGCTCTTACCAATCTCGGTAGTGTACAAGTACGCATCAACGATATGGTGGCTTCAAAGGAGGACTTGCTTTCACTTGACATGAAGGCCGTACAGCATATCGACTACATCGATAATCCAGGAGTCAGATATGGTGAGGGTATCGCCTATGTCATCAATATCATCGTGAAGAAACCCGTCAGCGGCTACGACATTGGGGCAGACCTGACAAATACGCTCACAGCCGTGAATGGCGATGAGACCGTCTATGGAAAATTCAACTATGGTAAGAGCGAGTTCGGAGTGAACTACTCGTTGGGCTATCAGAATTTCAAGGGAACAGAATATGAAGAATGGGCGACCTACGAAATGGAGTCGGGTACGGAGTACAATGTCTTACGCCAACAGTTAGAGGGACAGAATAAGAGTCTCGACCACAAAATCCAACTGACCTATAGCCTGAGCGACTCGAACTATGTGTTTCAGTCGAAACTCTCAGCCCATCGAGACATTCAGCCCGATAGGTTGTGGACTAAGTTTGAGAATTATGAAGACCATTCCTCGTCCCGTACCTCATCGCCTGTGCTCGACCTCTATTTCTATCAAGACTTCAAGCGTCACCAGTCACTTACTGCCAATGTCGTGGGAACGTATATCCATACCAGCTGCCATTCAGAGCATAACGAAGGTGGCAGTTATGCCTACGACGTGACAGGTAAGACGTATTCACTCTTGACGGAGGCCATCTATGAGAACCGTCTGAAACCATTCACGATATCCTTGGGTACCCAATTTGGACAGAAATATATCAATAATGAGTATTCGGGTAATGCCGTTGCTTCCAACTCTATGCGTTCATCAATGTTTTATTTCTTCGGACAGTTGAAAGGACGCTTGGGTAAACTTGGCTATATGGGAGGTTTGGGCGTAAGCACACGCTACTATCGACAGGCAGAATGGAATGACCGTTTTCTGCTGTTCCGTCCTAAGATGACGCTTGCCTACCCGTTGGCCAGAAACCTGAAGATGAAGTACGACTTTGAAATATCGCAGCACGTATCGCAGATTGCCCTTGTTAGCGAAGTGTCTGTCAAACAGAATGCGATGGAGACGCTGGTCGGTAATCCTGAGATTTCTCCCAACCGCGTTACTTCGCATGATCTTCGTTTGACTTATTCCACGCCAAAAGTCATGAGCGAGTTGCAAGGCTATTGGCGACTGAATGCCAATTGCAACATGGAGAAATACACCCGTAAGGACGGACATTTCTATCAGACACAGACCAACGCCGGCAACGAGTGTAGTTTCTTCTTTATCCAAAGTTACAACCGCTGGGAGGCTATACCAGAGCATCTTTCCATCACCCTCTATGGTGGCATCTACCGTTTTTTCAACTTTACAGACGACTATCGTCATACCTATACGGCATTTAATGGCGGTGCCAGTGTAGAAGCCTACCTCGGAAAGTGGACGCTGACCGCATACGCGGATAATGGTTGGAACTGTATGGAGGGTGAGCATCGTGGCCATCAGCCTGCCGCATGGTATCTCACGGCTTCTTATCAGATGAAGAATGTAACCTTATCCCTCTATGCTCAACATCCCTTCTGCGCTCGTCCGCTCACTCACAAAACAGAAGTGCTCAGCCGTTACATCCACAAGGAGGCGTCACAACACAGCCGCGATTTGGGCAATATGCTGACACTCAACCTTACGTGGCATCTGTCCTCAGGCCGCAAATACCGCAACATCCAGCGTACCATGAACCATCGGGATACAGAAACGGGAATATTACAAAGCAAATGAGAAAGGCCATCTTCATATTTATTGCCATCGTCCTCGTGGCTGCAAGTATCGATTGGATCCGCTCGTGCAGCGGCTTGAAGTCGCACAAGGAGGCCTTTGGGCGGGAACTGACTTATGCCGAGATGTACGAGTACAAGGATGCGGACTACGATTACGTCGTCCGCGTCCCGTCGTTCTTCACCGCCCAAGCAGATTCCCTTCAAGAGGAGAAAGGCCGTATGCGCTTCGAATATGGCGACCAGTGGATCACCGTTGTCATCGAGAGTCATGTGATGCACAAAAATGGCCAGTCGCTAAAGGACGGCATGGACTCTCTGGCACAAGTGCTTCATGCGACAGACCGCAAACTCGGCAGTGATTACTTCATCCTCTCTGGTCCGCAGTACGAAAACGGCAGTCTTATCGAAGGCTATAGTTATTACTCGAAAGTCATGGCCAATCACAAACTCTGGTTTGTCTATACGATGGTCTATCCCGACGACTACAAAGACATCCTCGCCCGTCTGTTCAAGGAAATCGATGACTGGCAGATATGGGAGCGCCCTCGTCCGCAACTGAAACAAGGCGAGAGTCAAACGCCGAAAGCGGTACCGAAATGAATAGTTAAGCGCTTTCTCCAAAGAAACTTATTAGCTGTAGTACAGAAATTGACATGGCCGCTAAAAATAATCCTTTGGTTAAAGCCTATAATATTAAGGATAGAACAGTACAAAGCCATTGTAGCTGTTGTTAAAGTATTCATACTTTAACGCAATAGGATTTTCTTTGACAGAAGCTATGAAAGTACCATACCCAGATTTTTCACCCTTAATATACAACTCAACAAAAGGGTATCTTAGACGGTCTAAGCTTTCTGGGAAACGCAATCTACCTATATCAGACAAAAAGGGTTGTGAAAGAAAAAAATCTCTAAGCGAAACCTTTGTTGGCAAAGGGTCTTTCATCACAAGCAAAGCACACCGCATAGGTGAAAACTCCACGTACCTACGTAGAGTTGCATGAATTGATGCACCAAAGAAAGGGGAAGTCTGTATTGCAGTCTGAATTGACAATGGTTCATTTTGCACCATCTCTGCAAACTTATCACCCTGAAAGAGCGTTTCAGAGGCAAAATAACTTGCCTCTGCCTCAAACTGTTCCTTTGTTTCTGGACTCAAAGTAAAATCGTCATCTGCATACATTGAGGATATAGCCACCTGCCAAGGAAGATTATGGCCGACTTCATGTAGTAGTGTAAATCTCTGTCTTTCTTTGTTACAAGACCTATCTAGATAGATTAATTTTGCATCACGAACGAGAAGGCCTCGTAGCTGACCAAGTATTTTTTGAAGAATAGATGCATGTTTATCCATATATATAGGTGTTACTTTGGATAAGTCCTCTGGTGACACCTTAAGGTCTATAAAAGCTGCTAATTTATCAGCTGGAGTTGGGAAAATATCAATACAACGGCTTGACACAAGTAATTCATGTGACCACTCCTTGATGTCATGTTTTGTCGATTCTTCAATGATAATTTCCATTATTTATCCCGTTGTCTTATGAAGTTGAGATAATTTAAGAGCTCTTTTTCTTCTTCGTCGGTCAGTGTAGTACCAGCAGAAGCTGCTACTGACTGAAGGATTTTGTGTTTAGGGGTGCTTTGCTCTTTCTTTTCGATAACACCACCAGCAGAAAGCAAAGTTTCCAATTCAACGCCATATGTTTGGGAGAGTTTGTAGAGTGTATTTGCAGAAGGATGGGCGATTTTATCGTTCTCTAGCTGACTCAGATATGCGTTTGAAATACCTGTTTTCTCTTCAACATGCCTTAACGTAAGCTTATTAATCTCACGATACTGCTTTAATAATTTGCCTAATGTATCCATAAAAAGGGGTTTGTTGTAGCATAATGACGTTGCAAATTTAGCAAGAAAATCTAAATAAAACAAGAAAAATTTGATATTTTAAGATTTTTCTGTTAAATTTCATTAGAATTGCTTGGTATATTTAGATTTTTGTTATACCTTTGCAGCGGAACAAGGAGGATTTAGTCCGACTTAACCATTAATAATTATTTCTAAATTTTAATAATTTGAATTATGACAGAGATTAATTCAAAGCCCTTCGCTGAACAAGAAGGCACTCAGGGTAACGTAGGAAAACACAAGCCCGAAGAAAACAAAAAGTCCTACAAGTTTAAAATTAACGGTGGCAAACCTTATAGCTGGCCCACACCTATTATTAATGAGACCGACATAAGGAGGATTGGACAAATTCCAGATGATGAAGATCTATATCTGGATTTGCCGGGCCATTGGAGAGATGCATTTATTGAAAGAGGTGCAGACATCGATCTCTCCGCTCCTGGTATGGATAAATTCATTACCAAGAAGAAAGGGCATGAGTTTGAATGCACCATTATCATTAATTCCGATCCCTTCAAGTATGACCAGCCAACGATCTCATACGAGAAAGTTGCTTCCCTAGCTTACGGGAAGGACTATGATCCCAACCGCGTATACTCTATGGCCTATAGCAAAGGCCCGTCAGAGAATGTTGAAGGTTTAATGTCTAAAGGAAAAACCGTTTATGTCACAAATGGAATGGAATTCGATGTTGCCATCTCTCATCAGTCATAACGAGGATTTACAGAAAATTCAAGATGCAGGGATTAGCTTTGACGTACGCAGCGGCAATTTTGTTGCCGACTGCGTACCTTACCTCACAGAGTCGAAAGAGATCAAAGCTGGAATACTGGTTTTCCCCATGAACATGGAAAACATGACAATTAAAAATCCTAATGATCATACGGCTTTTTTCATTGGAAGCAAACCATGCGAAATGGACGGTACACCTATTAAAGGTTTAGGCATCTTGGAGATGCAGCAACCTTTGTTTGATAACATCAAAAGTGACTATCGCTTTTCGTGTTATCCCGATAAAGGTATGTACCCAACCTACTATGATAAGGTACTCAATTATTGGAGAGTGATAACTGCACCAGCAGAGAACACCGATAAGGCCGCATGTCTTGCTCTTAAAAAACAAAAACTTGTAAGGCCAGTAGGCAGCAAACTCGTTTATTGGGACATCAACTCTTCCCGTGCCCATATCGCTGGTTTGACGGACATGTTCAAAGGAATGAAAATCGCCATTGTTGGGCTTGGAGGCACAGGATCATATGTTTTGGATTTCATTTCCAAACTACCACTTGACGAAATACACCTATTTGACTCAGACATCTTCGAGCAGCACAATGCGTTTAGAGCACCAGGTGCGGCATCCTCTCATATACTGGAGCAACATATCACTAAGGTGCAATATCTTAGTAGCGTGTATAAGCATATGAACGAAGCAATAGTCCCACATGCAGAAAATATCAATCCCAACAATAAGGAAATCCTGCTTGGAATGGACTTTATATTTTTGTGCATTGATAATGCTGCCGTGAGAAATGAGATCGCAAACTTTCTTATCAAGAATAACAAGAAGTTTGTCAACTCTGGCATAGGGGTTTCTTTAAGAGAAGGAGGGCTATCTGGCATTATCCGCATTTCCTATGGTGAGCCCGGCCATTATCATTATCTCAATGATGCCTTTTCAGCGACTAACGAGGCCGGAGAAGATGACATCTATCGTGATAACATCCAGATAGCGGAACTGAATGCTTTCGCTGCCATGGAGTCAGTCTTTAGATGGAAACAGTCGCTCGGATTTTATCAAGATTCGGCCAGAACATACGATCTGGAGTTTGTAATGAACAAGAATAAAATCATTTATGATGACCCGAAAGTTTAGGTTAGAGTTCGTAGACAATATTCCAAAACGGCTGGAAGAAGGGAAACTATATGTGTCGATGAGATATCACACTACTGCTCACCTATGCGCATGCGGATGTGGAGAAAAGGTCGTAAATCCTCTTAATAGAAAGTATGGTTGGGTGCTCACATTCGACGGTCAAAGAGTAAGTCTTTCACCTTCTATTGGGAACTACCAATTCCCATGCCATTCGCATTATTACATCAAAGATAACGAAGTACTATTTCTTGATATTGATGATAGAGACTTACACAATAAGGGATTCGTCAAAAAAATAGTAGAATGGATAAAGCATCTACTCAGATAAATATTGTATAACGGCTGCCTGAAACATGCAGCCACATTAATCCCCGAAAAGGACGGGCTAGTTTAGGATATGGCAACAAATCCTCCAAGTGGCGATGGCCACAGAAACGGTATGGTACGCCAAAGAAGTCAAGTACTGAATCCTAAAACTGGAATTTGGACCAAACGTGGTCCCGATGGAAGGTTTATGGACGGCAAACAGGACGGGACTCCTTTCAAAGGCGTAAAAAAAGAAAAATGATTTTAGGATGTGCCTCGCTGATGTGAATCAACGAGGCATTATTTTAATACATTAAGTTAGAAGCATCACAAGAAAACCACTAAAACAGAATAGATAAGCTTGTGGAACATGACATGCTCTACTTTATTCTGGGTACAGCCATCAGCGCAGACAGTCTCGTTGATGTTGGGTCGTGTGAGGGTGCCATGAAGATTATCAGGGAATTGAAAGAGGATTTACCTCTCTCGAAACTGAAAGATGACAAGAAACTCAAAACCAGACTCGACAATGCGGAGCAAATAATCCTGCGCGACATGGAGGCTTTCAAAAACGTCAAAGCATGATAGGAAGAAACGAGAGGCTGGCTTTGCCCCTCGTTTCTTTACAGTGGATTTAGATGCAGGCGGACCTATCGGCGTGACTTCGGCTTCTTCTTTCTGCGTTCCAAGTACGCTGCCAATTCATTGATGCCCCAAATTGCTGACAAGACAAAGATCGGCATAAAGGCCATCGCCCAAAGGAATGTCATGGTGTCGTTGAGGTGGTACTTGCCAGTGTAATAACCAAGGACTGGAAAGACAATCAGGGCCACTTTGTCGGCCAAATGATAGGCAATGGGGAACCACTCCATGCGCGAGGTCAGGCGGATAAGGTGCTCCTCGGTTTTGGCCTCGATATACTCGCAGACAGTCTCGCCACCTTTCATCATTGCCATGCAAACCTCAGACTGCTGCCATTTCTCGCGGTCTTTCTTCGTCAGTTCTTCGACATAGCGGCTCATGAGTTTCGAGTCGTGCATGTTCTCAGCCACTTGACGCAGGATGCATTCCGCATACAGGTTCATCTCTTCCAACGGCACAGCGTCCATGTCCTGATTGACGAGTTTGCTGCTGTTGTTCCTCATCGCATCAAGTGGAATACTGCCCAGGAGCGTCTGCTGATCTATAAGCATTTCAATGGCCTCGTGGGTTGATTTCACAAGGAACTTACCTTTCATCACAGCCTTCACGCCACGCTCATACTCCTTCTGGTCATAGAGAGTTGCACGTTTATGACCGCTACGAAAAAGAGCCTTCAACTTGTTAACAACTTGCAGGATAATATACGGTTTCTCCTGCTTACGGGGGCTATCATGCCGTCCCCCAGTCTCATTGTTGCCTCCCTGCATCTGACTATCGCCAGAGGGAAGCATGCTGTCGTATTTACTTCTCATAAAAAACGCTATCTCTTTCGTCCTCTATAATTCTGTTGTCTGATGAATCCGTTCTTCTTCCACCAATACCATTCCTCATCCTTCTTTTTGGGCAGGTCGTTATTGCTCTGACCACCTCCAAGGGAAGGCTGGGTTTCCGGCAGGGCAAGGTTCGCAACGACGTCAAGCATCACTTCGGCTGCATCACCTGCACGCTCGGCACTACATTCAAACTGATCAAGCAGTTCCATTGCGGCACTCTTTAGGCTGTTCTCTTCGAATGAAGAACCTTCGCGCTCCCCCATGTCGATGGCTTTAGCTACGATGCCTTCTGGCAGGATGTCCTCCTTGTCCAACGGGCTAAACTCTGTCTTGAACGGACTTTTCACAAAGCGCTTGATGGCATTCAGCGCAAGCCAGATGGCAGTCCGACGGTCTCTCTCGGCCTCCGTGGACTTACGGGGAGCAGGCTCCGTCTGCTTCACGGGCGTCGGAGCCGCTGGTTTCTCAGCGTTCTTCCTCTCTGCCGCCTCCTTAATCCTCGATAGTCCCAGATATGCATCGTCATCATCTGACTGCGAGGACCTCGACGGCTTCTGCGGAATCACCTCTTCCTGCCGATTCTGCTGCCATCGATAGCTTTCCGTCCGCGCCTCTTCCATCTCAGGATGCAGCTTTTGCCAAGTACCAAACAACTTCGAAACCGTCAGGTCTCGACCATGCCCGAACCCTTTGGCCGATGCCTTGTACATCACCGTACTGGAGTAGTTCCCATCAAGGTCGTACAGCTTCTCGCCAACGGAGTAGCCACGGCAGACACCCTTCGAGTCGTACGTCGGCTCCACTTCGAAGCCGTTTCTGCGCATCCCGGCAAAGTACGTCTCCATGTCCCACGCATCCATTCCCTTCAGCACCTTCATCGCAGCATCGTGAATCCGCTCCATCCGCTTGTTCTCCCTATCCTCGGCCTTCGTCCACCCATATTTCTCCGCGATGATGTCAGCCGCCTTCTTCGCACGCTCCTTGCATTTGTGCGTGTCCTGCATCTCGCCGTCCATCGTCAGGCGGTTGGCTACAATGTGTACATGCGGCTTGCCCGTATCAAAGTGTACAGTGGCTACATACTGACTTTTAGCCAGCATGGTGGGCCTGCCGCTCACCTTCAACTTGGGCTGCCCCGTCTTTCTGTCGATGACAGGTCTGCCGTCCTTGCCCTTCACCGGCTCCCATTTGAAGTGGGTAGCGTCCAGCACCTCCACACAGTCCTTGCAGAACTTGTCCCACTGCTCCATCATCCAGTCCTGACAAACCTCCGGCGGCGGGCACAGCTCGATACGCCAGAACGGCTTTTCTGCCCTGTGCCTGGATGCCGCCTGCAACAGTTGCATATCCATCAGCACCTCCACCGGCGAATACGGCTTGCCCGTCAGCGGATTCAGCTCGATGTTGTTGGCGGCGAGGAAGACGGGCTTGTCCTCCTTCCTTGCCTTCTCCTTGTCGAGTACATAGTTGATGGCGTTGGCAGCATGCACCCCGTCTATCGTGTCCATCTTGATGACCATACGCTAACCTCCCATGTTTAACGTCTTGTCCCTCATTCTGTCGAAGAACTCTAGGGCAGTGATAAGGTGATCGCGCCACCAGTCATAGCTCTTGTCGTGGATGACAGCCCTGAAACGTTCATCGTCTGACTTATGTGCAAACTCTGCCACCATCGCATTGAATTGGAGCAGTACATCAGAACGTGACTTCTTCAGGCTCCTGAGCAATTCAAGTTCTTCATCGGTAAACGCTGCACGGGGATGCTTGCCGCTCAGGAGTGTCGTACAATACTGCGAAAGATTCTGTCCGCATTTTTTTGCATTCTCACGAAGCTCGTCCAGCAGTTTCTTCGTCACTTTCATGTGCAGCAGTTCCGTAGCGACCCACTTCCTGATGCACAGTCCCGACTGGTTCCTATGCAGTACCTTCTCTATCAGATTCACGCGATGGGCATCCAGCTTGTAGCTGGCAAAAAGATTGTACTGTTGGCGACTGATGGGCTGGTTCACCTGAAACATGGTGTCGTCAGCCATCCGTACCCTGAAGTGCATCTGGCACTTGCCACTGTTCTCATCTAACCATAGGTCACCGACCGTTACGGGTTCCCATGAGAACTTGGTGTGCCACTTGTCATCCTTCGGTGAAAAACACCGCTTCTTCGACTTGATGAAGAAGCCCTTTTCGGGTCTCGCCTTCTCCAAGAGTTGCGAGCCTTTGAATATCATTGTTGCGGTTATTTCTGTTATCATAAGCATACATTTATAAGGTGTGAGCCAGCGAACGCCTCCCCAATGAGAGCCTGCGAGCATTGCCAGTTCGGTTCGTCTGCCAAAAGAGCCTTGGCGATTTTGGTAGCACGAAACTCCAACTGGCATATCTTAAGGCAAATTTCGGTTTCTACCGGCATTGTCTGTACGACAAGAGTGTCCCAGACCGTTGGGAACGTCCTGTTTGCTTGGCTGTGATTACAGGATTTCATCGATGTCCCTCCGCTGTTTAGTGACTGCGCCGTGCTTCTGTTCGTAGCGGGCGATACCGTCCTTCAGATACTTCTCCACGACATCACGAATTGAGAAACCTTCCTTGTGTGCAATAGCCTTCACCTTATCCACAATCTCTATGCTACAGATAAACGTGAAATGCATCCAGTCCCGCTTGCTGGCGTCGGCATCCTTGGGCATCTGCTGCTCCTGAGGTTTCGCCTGCTGCTTCTGAGGCTTCGATTGCTGGGTGATGTTCCTGACACTGCTTTCGAGGTCATTGAAATCACCAAGTGGAAACGTCTGCTCGCTCATATCCGTTACAGTTTAATATGTTCGACAATAGCGTTAAAAGCGTGCTCAACCGCAGCCTTCTGGTACTTGTCAAGTGCGGAAATGGTTGAGTAACGCTTGATGACAACACTCTGCTTGATCCTCGGTGTAACCCTGCCTATCCTGCCAAGAATTTTTACCGTTTCCTCGCGCTGCTTCATCTCGTCGGCACGGTTCTCGGTCGTGTTGATTCGGTTGGGCAGGAATACAAGTTGGATGTCCTTCACGCGCTTGATGACCTTGATGAAGATACCAGTGGCATCGATGGTGTCGAAGTCGTAGGAGATAGGCACCACGGCGAGGTCTGCTGCCTTGTACAGCAGGTCGAGGTTGGCGGCATTGAGGGTTCCCGGCATGTCGAAGAGAACAACACCGTCGAACTCCATCGCCTCCTTGATGGAGGACTGCAGGCTCTGGCGGTCTGTCGTATCAACAGTACTCACTTCCCATGGGATAACCGCATCCGGGTTGGCAGCCAGTTCCCTCTCCCTGTGACGGGACAAGGATGCCTGAATGTCTGCATCCAGGACCTTCACGGAATAACCATTCTCACACAGATACTGCGCAAAGAGCGCACAACAGGAGGTCTTTCCTACGCCTCCCTTAATGTTGGTGAATAATATAATTCTTCTCATAATTTTACTCTGTTTATTAAATACATTGTGTACATTTTTGCCATTATAGACCTTGTGTACTCTGTATATCGCGAATACAGTTTATCCATTATCGCCATTGTAGACTCTTTATACACTGGTTCCGTTGAATACTCTGTATACATTGTCTTCATTGCAGACAACATACACATTGCAGACACTGTAACCGTTGTATATTCTGTAGCCAGTGTAAACGCTGTATACACATACACTGTGGCCATCGTAGCAACCGGATACACTGTGGCCATTGTAGCCATTGTCTTCAGTGCATACAACTTATACACACAATACATTGTACACTCAGTCCTGTCAGACATGTTACCAGTCACGCTTGTTGGGTTTACGACGATGGGACGAAAGGATGGCATCATTCTCTTCCTCGGTGGTCAGGGGTACGGCATTCTTGCGCTTCACCTCCAGCCACTTGTCGAGTTCGTCATTGAACAAGACCCAACGCTTGCCGGGCTTCGATCCTGGCACCTCGCCCTTCTGCAACTTCATGTAGAGGGTGTTCAGGGGCATACGGAGATAGTCAGCCGCTTCCTCCACGTTCATCGTGCGACGCACACGTTCCAACTTCTGCTTGGTTTGGCTTTTCTGAAGGTCAAGCAGTACCACCTTCATGCCGACGACTTCATCCCGAAGCTCGGCAACGACCCGCGGAAGGTCGTTGAATGTCAAAGTTTCCTTTACCATATATAGTGAATGAGACCTTTGTGTCTCGACTGCAAAGGAAGCGCATTATCGTTCCGTTACGAAAGATATGATTCATCATGCTGAGATAATAATGGAATAATGTGGTAGATGATGGATCTGCGTGGTCGCCTATGGTTATAGCTGGTTGTTTGTTAAAATGGGAGGGCTGGCATGGTAATAATCTTGTTCACTTGAAGGCATAGAAAATCGCCGCACAGATCCAGCAAAGAATCTGTACGACGATGCAGAGTCAGTATTGTAAGATGATCAGACAGCCTGTTTCATTTCCATATCACGGAAGTGGAAAGCTATTGAATGTGGTTCAGGCTTGTCAATCTTGATAAGGTCATTGGGCTTTTCCTCGAGCAGGTTCTGTGACAGGTAGCTGTCCGTACAGGGCGAACCGTCACGCTTGACGCACAAGTCTGGGAACAGGGCCTTTACGAAACGGCCACAATTTTCGCTCTTGTATCCATTCTCCATACCCATGCGCTTGGCGATGTTCCATGTCAGATGACGCACGTCACGGCTGGTCACTTTTTCCTTCCACTTGCAGAGCCTTGGCTTGGGCTGATAGGTACTGCTGTTTATCCAACCCTCATATTCAAGCCATACGGCAAGAATGTCCTGTTCGTCCAGCAGAGGGCCGAGCGAGTAGTAGATATACTCCTGCATGATTTCCTTTCGGTCTTGGGCAAACTTCTCTCTTTTCTTCTGTTGCTCTTCAGCACTGAGACTCATGAGCTCAACAATTTTCCTGTTCGTTTCTTCCGACTGGGCAGGATTTGGAACTGTGACATCGGTGGATGCAGACTCATGACCGGTTGAGATAGCACGTTCCTCACTTGTTGGGTCTGGAGCCTGCAACTCTTCCGTTTGTTCCTCATGGACTGGCTGTGTTTGCCCCATGTTGTCAGGATCTGGCGGGACAGGACTTGCCTGCGCATCTATCAGTTGTGCAGGAACGGCTTGCACAATATCTGCCTGGTCCGGAACTGGAATGTCTTTCTTCTTGCCAAAGATGCTGCTGCTGAACTCTGAAAGCAATGAGAAATAGACTACGACCAGAAGTTCAATCAGAATGAACGACAAGGCAAGAAGTACGCTGTATGGAATGAGCGTGCTTCTTGCGTAGAGATACGACGCAGCCATGAATGACACGACCAAGGCCACGGCACTGATGGCTGCGAAGAATGCCGCAGGCAGAACGGTCGAAGTTGAAATGCAAACTTTTTTACTATACATGTTACTTGAATTTAATTGTTAACCTGAAATTTGCGGGCAAAGGTAAGCAAAAACCACAAATAACCATGCCTTTGAAAATTATTCTTTAAAATTTAACACTCCGATAAAGCCTTTTTAACCTCTCCGACCTTCATCTGGGCGATTTTCGCGGACTTCAGGGTGATTTTGTCAACGGACTCGCGCTTGCTGGAGTCGGCCATGGCGGCATAGATCTGGGTCGTGGCGACGTTCTTGTGGCCAAGGATATGCTGGACGGTATAGACGCTGGTGCCTGCCTCAACCTGTAGCGAACCCAGTGTATGGCGGCTACAGTGATAGGTTATATG
>JAEETC010000077.1 GCA_016286585.1 Prevotella sp.
TTACTCACCCGTGCGCCGGTCGCCAGCAATCTTAGCAAGCTAAGATCCTGCTGCCCCTCGACTTGCATGTGTTAAGCCTGTAGCTAGCGTTCATCCTGAGCCAGGATCAAACTCTTCATTGTATAAATTGTATCTTTGTCCATAAAGGACGTTATCTGTCTCAGAACGACTATCCAATATCAAGTTAGAATTAAACGGTTTGTTTCTTCTACCCAACATACTCACAAAAAGTATGTCGCTTCTTGTACTACTTCTGTCTATGTAAATCTTTCAAAGAACTCTTTCTTCTTGCCGTTCGCTAAATTTTTGCGCGAAAGCGGATGCAAAGGTACGAAGAATATCAATACAAGCCAAACTTTTAAGCAAAAAAATTCCCAAAAACATAAAAGTTTTCGGGAATATTGACAAATTATACCTATACCTTATATATTATATATAGGGACTATTCTCGCCGTCCGAAGATTCTTAATAGATAAATGAACAAATTGACGAAGTCGAGATACAACGACAGCGCCCCCAACAAGGCTAACTTCTGAGCGCCCTCACCGGCATCGGGAGCGGCCAACAGCATCTGTTTGATCTTCTGGGAGTCGTAGGCTGTCAGTCCGACAAAGATCAGTACACCGAGGTAACTGACGATCATCTCCAGCCCTGTACTCTTCAGGAAGATATTCACCACCGTGGCAATGATAATACCAATCAGGGCCATGAAGAGGATCTTGCCCATCGACGTCAGGTCTTTCTTGGTGGTATAACCGATCACAGCCATGACGGCAAAGGTGCCTGCCGTGATAAAGAATACGCTGGCGATACTTGACATCGTATAGACAGCGAAGATGAATGACAGCGTGGCGCCATTGATCACCGAATACAGAATAAACAATAATGTCGCCGTTGTCAATGAAAGTTTATTGATGGCAGCGCTGATAGCCACTACCAACCCGAACTCCGCAATAATCAGTCCCCAGAACAGCAACTTGTTCGTTGCAATCGTCATCATCAGTCCCGGGCTGGTGGCCACGCCATAAGCAGTTGCCCCTGTGATTACCAGTGCCAGAGTCATCCATACATACACCTTCCGCATCAGAATGGGGAAGGCCTCAGACATCGAGAGTTCTCGCTCCCGAGTCATCGTTCCATAATTCAATTCGTTATAATTCATACGCTTCAATAATAATCGTTACATGGTGCCATAAAGCAAATTATATGCCACAAAGGTAAGCAAATACTTTTAATAAAGCATAAAATAAAGGTATAAAACATCTATTTATTAGTAATTTTGAAGAATTTTCACTATATTTGTACCCAAAGAGTAACTAAAAACATCATAATAATACACTCAAAGATGAAAATCGGATTATTTATCCCCTGTTACGTTGATGTGGTTTACCCAGAAGTGGGTATGGCCACTTATAAGCTGCTGAAGCATCTGGGACTCGACGTGGTATATCCACTCAACCAGACGTGTTGCGGACAGCCGATGGCCAATGCCGGTTTCGAGAAGCAAGCCATCCCATTGGCAGAAAAGTTTGAGGACAAGTTCAAGGAGTTTGACTACGTCGTAGCGCCCTCTGTGAGCTGTACGGCCTTTATCAAGCTGAACTACCCTCGCCTGCTGGAAGGCAAGCACGAATGCGTGACCTCTGGCAAGATCATGGACGTAGTAGAGTTCCTGCACGACGTGATTAAAGTGAATCACCCACTTGGCACCTTCCCTCACAAAGTCAGTTTGCACAACTCCTGTCACGGTGTGAGAGAGTTGGGCCTAAGTTCACCCAGCGAGGAGCATGTGACACCGTTCAACAAGATCAAAGACCTGTTGAACCTGGTGGAGGGCATCCAAGTATTAGAGCCTGAGCGTCCTGACGAGTGTTGCGGCTTTGGCGGCATGTTCTCTATCGAGGAGACTGCCGTGAGTGCGCAAATGGGACTAGATAAGGTTCAGCGCCACATGAAGACAGGTGCGAGGTTCATCACCGGCCCCGACTGTTCTTGTCTGATGCATATGGCAGGCGTTGCCAAGAAGCAGGGCCTGAATGTAGAGTTTAAGCATGTAGTAGAGATTTTAGCAGCAGGATTATGAGTACAGGACATAGTATAGCAGCGAAAGAGTTCTTGAAGAACCAGACCTACGCCAAATGGCACGATGCCACTTTCTGGGCCGTCAGGTCGAAACGTGACAATATGGCATACGGACTCGAGGAATGGGAGCAGTTGCGTGAAAAGGCTTCGCAGATCAAGCGTCACACCATCACCCATCTTGATGAATACCTCGACCAGTTTGCTACCAATGCCGAGAAGAACGGTTGTATCGTTCATTGGGCGAAAGACGCCAACGAGTTCAACGAAATCGTGTACGGCATCCTGAAGAACCACAACGTGAAGAAGATAGTCAAGTCGAAGTCGATGCTGACGGAGGAGTGTGGCATGAACCCCTATCTGGAGGAGCACGGCATCGAAGTGGTGGAGACTGACCTGGGTGAGCGTATCATCCAGTTGAAGGGACAGGCGCCCAGTCATATCGTGATGCCTGCCATTCACCTGAACCACGACGATGTGGGTGAGCTGTTTGAGGAGAAACTCGGCAGCGAGAAGGGCAATCACGACCCCACCTATCTGACATACGTGGCCCGTCTGAGCCTGAGGAATGAGTTCCTGACGGCCGATGCAGGTATGACGGGCGGCAATTTCGGTATTGCCGAAACTGGCGACATCGTGGTATGTACCAACGAGGGTAATGCAGACATGTCGACCTCCTGTCCCAAGCTGCACATCGCAGCCATCGGCCTGGAGAAGATCATCCCCAACTACGACTGCCTCGCCGTATTCCAGCGCATGCTCTGCCGAGCTGGCACAGGACAGCCCACGACGACCTTTACGAGCCACTTCCGCAAGGCCCGTCCGACGGCCCATCCGATGCACATCGTGCTGGTAGACAATGGCCGCTCGGAGTGGATTGGCAATCCTGAGCATTGGGAGGCCCTGAAGTGCATCCGTTGCGGCTCGTGCATGAACACCTGCCCTGTCTATCGTCGTAGTGGCGGCTACTCCTACAGCTACTTCATCCCAGGTCCTATCGGCATCAACCTCGGCATGCTGCGCGATCCGCAGAAGCACTCTGGCAATGTCAGCGCCTGCACGCTCTGCAACAGCTGTCAGACCGTCTGCCCAGCCAAGGTGAACCTTGGTGACCAGATATACCTGTGGCGCCAGCAGCTGGATGACTTCGGCACCGCCAACCCGCAGAAGAAACTGATGTGTAAGGGTATGAGCATGGTCTACGGCAGCAGTGGCGTCTACAACCTCGGCACCGCCCTCGCCCACTGGGCCAACATCATCCCCTCGCCGCTGATGAACTGCGGCCTGAACCCTTGGGCCGAGGGGCACAAGATGATGGAGTTCCCCAAGAAACCGTTCCACAAACTGATAAAGGAGATTGAGAAATGAGTAACAAAGACGATATACTGAAGAAATATCGGGCAAACGTCAGAGAAAAGTATGACATGCCCGACCTGAGTGACATCAAGGCCATCCAGTATCCAGACCCGCTGGTTCAGTTCATCAAGATGACCGAGAGCGTAGGCGGCCACGTGATAGAGGTGAAGGAAGGCCAGGACATCAACGAGCTGGTAAAGGAGATGTATCCCGATGCCAAGGAGATCGCCTCGAATCTGCCCGAAGTGACCATCGCCACGAGGAATCCTGACACTGTGGGAAGAGCCCGCGACCTCAACGGCACGGATGTCGGCATCATCCGCGGACTGTTTGGCGTGGCAGAGAATGCCTGCGTATGGATCCCTCAAACGATGAAGGAGAAAGCCATCTGTTTCATCTCGGAGAACCTGGTCATCCTGTTGCCCAAGAGCCAAATCGTCCACAACATGCACGAAGCCTACAAGCGCATCAAGTTCGACGAGACCTACGACGGCTATGGCACGTTCATCAGCGGCCCGTCGAAGACGGCTGACATTGCTCAGGTCCTGGTGATGGGAGCGCAGGCTGCCAGGAGCGCAACCATACTGTTACTGCCGGAGTAGCCTGTAAAAGGTTAGAAAATGCCGTTGTAAATGATGGAAAGGAGCCTTGTAAAGTTAAAACAACGACAACGTTTGTTAAAACAATGACGATGTTTTATAAAACAAAGGCATTGTCTGATAAAACAAAGGCATTGATATAAACTTTTAAAACCATGAAGAGGTCGGCGATGAAGCCGGCCTCTTCGTTTGTCAAATCACTTCGGATCCAGAGATTTCAAAGGTCCCATTCGTAACAGTCATAGCAGACGCCACGTCCACCAAATCCCTCTTTCTGATAGATCAACGGTTCCACCAGGATATGTCCATCCTCCTCATTGGAGGTGCCGAAATCAAAATAACGCACATCCCACTGGCACTCATGGAGCAGATAATCGAACAAGGCATCGATAACCCTCAACTGTTTACCCTCAAGACTTGCGGAGATATACTGGGCATGGGCTACGGTATGAGTGACGTAGATGACCGTTCCTCCGAGGATACGCCCGTCCTTACATGCCGTATACAGACGGATGTTTTCTGGGAAACGTGAACTCAGCAAAAGGATCTCCTGCAAGGAATGAACAGGTTTTGCGCCATATTTATGCATCAGATTATCCTCCAGCACAGCCCAGAACCCAGCCCAGTCGCTACTTTCACCTGCCGTCACACCATTGTTCCGAGCCTTGTTGATGCCATATTTCCTGTCGCGATGCCATTTGACAGGCTGACACAAATCGATGGCAGAAGAAAGGCTACGGTCAACCAGCTGTGCACGGCACACGCTGAACAACGAAAACCAATCCTCCTCGGCAGGAATCCGATGGAAGATATGGGGCACCGTCTTGTAAACCACCCTGTGAAATCCTGCCTGACGAAGATAATCATTCAATTCCAGAAAGAGTTGTTGGATTTTTTCTGCTGTCGCATTCTCCTGCATCACCACGCTGCCATAAGTCAGTCCGCGATGGGAACAAAGGGTGTCGCCTTCGGCATTAGCTGGCAGCAAGGCATAGAGCACACCATCACGATAAAACATCAAGGAATAATCCTCGAACCTGTCGCTGTGATAGTCCATATACTCACGATAGAAGAGGAACGTGCCGTTCTTCGACTTCGTCACGAACTCATTCCACTCGCCAGCCTTCTCCGAAGTATATCGAATAATGTCGAACATCTATTTGTCTCTACCTTTATATGATCCTAAACGTAACAGTCGTGAAAATATTATCTGAACGCCCCAGCTAATTATCAAAGCCACAAACACACAGACAGCCAGCATCAGCATGACAGGCATCTCAGGCAAACGATGAATCAGGATACCGATAATCATCTGATGAGTCAGAAATAACGGCATGGTGAGAGAACCCAAGAACAGCATCGGCCTCGTCTTCAACACACGGGAAACGAGCCCTTTCTCCTGCACAAAAACCAAGATCAAAGGTATCAACACCACCCAATACAACGGGGCATTGCGCAACTTGGCATCAACAAATGGATAGACAGCCAGAGTCAGCAAGAGGACAAGCATCAGCCATAGTTCTGTGCCTTTGGGAAAGACCAACGCCTTTTTTTGTTCATAGAATTGGCATAACAGCATCCCGATGTAAAAGTCAACGAAGCGTACTGCAGGGAAAACATACAACACAGCATTGACACGATCATAGGGCGTCAGGCAATAAACGGCGATATAGGCCGTCAGGATTATCAATGTCAGATATTTCGACAGATGCCGATACACCCAAGGGAATACCAGATAGCAAAACAGCAGACTGGACAAGAACCACGATACCTTATTGCAAGAGAAATACCAATCGGCATCAGGGATCCAGCTCTGAAGCAACAACGCATTGAGTAACACCTTCAGATCAAGAGGTGCATGGCTCACCAAAAGATAGAAGAGCAGACAAAACAAGTGCAGGGGATACAGTTTCCTGACGCGTTTCCACAGGAAGTCGCCATAACTGAATTGGCCTTCACGCAGACGCTTTCCATAGCTCAGCGAACACACGAACCCACTGAGTATAAAGAAAAAAGCGACACCACAGTCACCGCCTGCATCGAACGCACTGATATCACGATAGGCAAAGTGCGATAGAAAGATCATCATCACAAAGATGAAGCGCAGCGACTGTAGTGTCTCTATCATCAATATGTCTTAATGTTCAAACTTCGTATAGGGATCCGTTCCGAGGACGGTCTTAGCCAGGCGCTTGGCCTTGTCGCGAAGGGCGTTGACATCATCGCCGATCTCACCATAACAAAGCACGACACCCATGCGACGACCCTTGTGGGCCTCAGGCTTGCCGAAGATACGGATACGGGTACGATCCTCCTTCAGGGCATCCACGAAGTTGTAGTCGAGCAGCGAACGATCGACGGGTGTAGAGGCTTCTTTCGGAGAGAGAATCACAGCCGAGGCTCCTGCATGCTCCAGATGGATGCCAGCGATGGGCAGCCCCATGACGGCACGGAAGTGGAGTTCGAACTCTGAGAGGTTCGTGGTATGGCCAAGGGTCACCATTCCTGTATCATGAGGACGCGGGCTTAACTCGCTGAAGATCACCTCGCCCTGCTTCGTCAGGAAGAACTCCACACCCCAGATGCCTGCACCCGTCAGGGCCTTCGTCACTTTGTCGGCCATCATCTGAGCCTGTTTCAGCGCCTCGTCAGAGATCTTATACGGCTGCCACGACTCACGATAGTCACCCGACTTCTGCACATGTCCGATAGGCGGACAGAACAGCGTGGGCCATCCATGCTGCTGGGTGACGGTGAGCAGAGTGAACTCAGAGTCGAAGTCGATGAACTCCTCGATAATGACTTCCTTCACGTCACCACGGCTTCCCTCCATCGCCTCCTTGAAGGCTGTCTCAAGTTCACCCTCATTGTGGACATAGCTCTGACCATGACCAGACGAAGACATCAAGGGCTTCACCACACACGGGAAGCCTATCTCATCGGCAGCAGCTTTGAACTCCTCGAATGTCTTGGCATAGAAATACTTTGCTGTACGCAAGCCAAGTTCCTTAGCGGCAAGGTCACGGATGGCGCGACGGTTCATCGTATAGTTGACGGCACGGGCAGAAGGCACCACCTGGATACCCTGCTCCTCGAACTTGAAGAGACGCTCCGTGCGGATAGCCTCGATCTCAGGCACGATGATGTCAGGCTTGTGTTTGTTGACAACAGCCTCAAGGGCATCGCCGTCGAGCATAGAAAACACTTCACGCTCATCAGCCACCTGCATAGCAGGGGCATTGTCATAACGGTCGCAGGCAATGACATACTGACCAGCTCGCATCGCAGCAATCACGAACTCCTTACCGAGTTCTCCTGAACCTAAAAGCAATATCTTCTTCATAACGTTTAACGGTTTGCGTACATATTATCATAATACTTCTGATAGTCACCAGAGGTGACATTGTCCAACCACTCCTGGTTGTCGAGATACCAGCGAACGGTCTTCTCGATACCCTCCTCGAACTGCAGGCTCGGCTCCCAACCGAGTTCTTTCTGCAACTTCGTAGAGTCGATGGCATAACGGAGATCGTGACCAGCACGGTCTGTCACGAAGGTAATAAGGTCCATATCCTCGCCCTCTTTTCGACCCAACAGACGGTCAACAGTCTTGATGACCACCTTGATGATATCGATGTTCTTCCACTCGTTGAAGCCACCGATATTATAAGTGTCAGCAATCTTGCCCTCATGGAAAATCACGTCAATAGCCCTTGCATGATCCTCAACATACAGCCAGTCGCGCACATTTTCACCCTTGCCATAGACGGGCAACGGCTTGCGATGGCGGATGTTATTGATAAAAAGAGGTATCAGCTTCTCGGGGAACTGATAAGGGCCGTAGTTGTTCGAGCAGTTCGTCACCACGACAGGCATGCCATAGGTATCATGGTAAGCACGAACGAAATGATCGGAAGAAGCCTTTGCAGCTGAATACGGAGAATGAGGATTGTACTTCGTGGTCTCCAAGAAGAACTTGTCACCGTAGGCCAGATGATGCTCAGCACTTGAAGCGGTAGTCGTGAATGGAGGTTCGATACCCTCAGGATGCGTCAGTTCCAATGCACCATACACCTCATCAGTCGAGATGTGATAGAAACGTTTGCCCTCGTACTTCTCAGGCAGACTCTCCCAATAGAGCTTTGCAGCCTGGAGCAACGAGAGCGTTCCCATCACGTTCGTCTTGGCGAAAGTGAACGGATCCTTGATAGAACGATCCACGTGACTCTCTGCGGCCAGATGGATGATGCCATCCACCTTCTTGTCCTGCATGAGCTTATAGAAGGCATCGAAATCGCAGATATCCATCTTTACGAACTCGTAGTTGGGTTTGTTCTCGATGTCCTTCAGATTAGCCAAGTTGCCGGCATAGGTCAACTTGTCGAGGTTGATGATGTGATACTCGGGATACTTGTTCACGAAAAGGCGCACCACGTGGCTTCCTATAAAGCCTGCGCCACCAGTAATAACGATTGTTCTTTTCATTTCTTCTATAATCTTGTTTTATTGTCTCCTAATGTAATGACTTCCAAATCCTTGAATTCCTTCCCGTCGATGACGAGACGTACAAGTGTTCGATCCTTATGCCACCCCTGCAAGCCTGCTGCTCCTGGATTGATATGCAATAAGTTGAGTGTCTTATCATATTTTACTTTCAATATGTGCGAGTGGCCTGCAACGAAGAGCTGCGGCGGATTGGCAAAAAGCGTGGAGCGCACACTGAAATCATAGTTGCCAGGATAGCCACCAATATGCTTAATGAGCACATCGACATCCTCGCACTTGAAACGGTTCAGCTCACGATACATCAGCCGAAGGTCACCGCCATCACAGTTACCACACACAGCCCTGAAGGGACGGAAGGCAGCGAGTTTCTCTGCCACCTCGACACTACCGATATCGCCAGCATGCCAGATTTCATCGCAGGGTTCAAAGTAATGCAGGTACTTATCGTCCCAATAAGAGTGGGTATCGCTCAGTATACCTATTCGCTTCATCGTCTAAATCGTTTTCTGACAAACTCAGCGATGAGTTTCTCTGTTTCCATAAGTCCGAGGACACTGGAATCGATACAGAGATCGTAACTCTCGGCAGCACCCCATTTCTTACCCGTATAGTAATTATAGTAAGCAGCACGGCCCGACTCCTTCTGTTCGATGAACCTCTGAGCTTGGTCATGGTCAAGGTGCTGCTTGTTCATAATCTGATCAATGCGATACTCCATCGAGGCTGTGATGAAGACATTCACCACGTTCTTGAAATCGCGAAGCACATAGTCGGCACAACGTCCCACGAATACACATGAACCTTCTTTGGCAGCCTTACGGATAGCATCACTCTGAAACTGAAAGAGGCTCTCTTGCGAGAAGTTCGTCTTATACATGCTACCACCGCTGAAGTGTGAGGTCTGCATATTGAATAGTCCCTTGAAGAAACCTTTCTTCTCGTCGTTCTGTTCAAAGAACTTCTCACTGAATCCACTTTCCTTGGCCGCCAAATTGAGTAGCTCACGGTCATAGTACTTAGCCTGGAAATCAAGGGCGAGCATCCTTCCGATGTCATGTCCGCCACTTCCCAGTTGTCTTCCTACGTTAATGATAATATGCTCCTTCATATTTTAATTTCTATAACGCTTCAACCTATTCATATACCACATCAGCAACGGGATTGTCATCGCAAACGAACCAAAGTCGCTGGCAGGCATCGAGTACCACACGCCGTCGAGATCCCAGAACATCGGAAACACATACGCCATCGGCAACAGCAGGAAGAGCTGACGCGACAGCGAAAGGAAGATCGAGATCTTCACCTTACCAATACACTGGAAGAAATTGGTGATGACGGCCTGCGAACCCACAACAAAAAACACAAGCATGTCGAGCTGGATACCACGTGCGGCCAGATCAAGCAGCGTCTGATTTGTCGTAAAGATGCGGGCTATCCATCGCGGGAAGAGCATCGACAATCCCCACCCCACCAACAGAATGGCTGTAGCAGCGGTAATCGTCAGCCAAAGGCAACGGAACATACGTTCATACTTCTCTGCACCATAGTTATAACCCACAATAGGCTGCATGCCCTGATTCATACCCATCACGAACATAAAGAACACCATCACCACCGAGTTGGCTATCGAGTAGGCCCCCACTGCCATATCACCACCATAGCGTACGAACTGATTATTCATAAAGATGACGATGACACAGCTTGTGACGTTCATCAGGAAAGGTGAGATGCCGATGGCGATAATATTCTTCACCAGCTGTGACTTCAAACGATAAATGCCGCGCTTCAGGTGCAGGAGTTCCTTCTTATCAGAAAAGATCCACATCTGCCAGCAGAGTGCCATCGACTGCGAGGTAATGGTGGCCAGTGCTGCGCCACGGATACCCCAGCGGAACCACCATACAAAGGCGACCACCAGCACGATATTGCAAGCTACGGTAAACAGTGTGGCATACATGGCGTGACGAGGTTTACCAGCTGCGCGCAACACGGCATTCATGCCGAAGTACATGTGCGTCACCATATTGCCGAGCAGGATGACTGACATAAATTCCCGGGCATAAGGCAGCGTCACATCACTGGCACCAAAGAAACGCAGGATGGGATCGAGAAATACCAGACAGACCACCATAAACAGAAATCCGATCATGAGATTCAGCGTCACCGTATTACCCAGCAGATGCTCTGCCGTCTGGTAGTCTCTCTGGCCCAGCTTCACACTGATACATGTCGAGGAGCCCACCCCCACGGCAGCGCCGAAGGCAGCGCTCAAGTTCATGAAGGGGAACGTGATACCCAGCCCCGCGATGGCCTCTGGCCCCACGATCTGTCCTATCATGGCACGGTCGATGATATTATAAAGACTCGATGCCGTCATGGCTACGATAGCAGGCAGAGCATACTGCCACAGCAGCTGTCCCACAGGCTTCTGTCCCAGTTCCAGAGCGGCTTGTTTATTGTCCATTAGTACGTGTTCCTATTTAAATCGATGCAAAGGTACGAATAATTTCGGAGATAAGCGACAAATTCAAAAAAAACTTTGTACCTTTGCAGCCGTTATGCATCTTAACAACTGGCTCAGGCTATTATCTTGTCTGCTCTTTGCCTTTTTCTGTCAGACACAGGCAGACGCAGGCAGCAACTACAGGAAGAAATATCCTGGGGGCAAATATTATATTTGGCGCTACACCCTGAAGGACAAACAGGGGACGTCATATTCGATGGACCATCCCAACAGGTGGCTCACCCATAAGAGCATCGAGCGTCGAAAACGTCAGGGACTGCAGATAGATTCTACCGACCTGCCTGTAAGTGCCAGATACCTGAGACAAATAGAAAGCATCCTCAGCGCCAAGACTGAAAACGGGAAAAAGAGTAAAGCGGAATGGACTATCATCGGCACCAGCCGTTGGAACAATACCGTACTCGTACGTTCTAACGACACCACGCTATTGAGCCGTCTGAAAACCCTCGACTGCATCAGCAAATCGCAGTGTGTATGGATATCTCCCGATTCCATCGACCGTCCTGTGAAGCATACCTACCACGAGTATTTCAACTCGTGGGACAGTATTCCAGACATCACCTACGGCAATGGTAAAGAACAGCTGGAGATGCTTCAAGGCCAACGGCTACACAGTATCAGCAAACGAGGCAAGGGTATGACTATCGCCGTGCTCGATGGTGGTTTCCAGAATGTCAACGTCATACCAGCCTTCCTTCATGCTAACATCATGGGCACCAAGGACTTTGTCTACCCCAACAGTCCTTTCTTCTTTCAGGAGACCGATCACGGCACGAAAGTACTCTCTGCCATGGCCGCCAACGAGCCGTTTGTCCTCATCGGAACTGCCCCAGAAGCACGTTACTGGCTACTGCGCTGCGAGGACCAGCAGACAGAACAACCCGTAGAGGAAGACTACTGGGCGATGGCCGCTGAGTTTGCTGACTCCGTGGGTGTCGACATCATCAACTCCAGTCTGGGTTACAACGAATACGACATGCCTGGCTATTACCACCAGCGTGACCTTGACGGCCAGACTTCATTGATTAGCAGGACTGCTTCCATGTTAGCCAGGAAAGGCATCATCCTCGTCAATTCATCAGGCAACAGCGGCATGGGACCGTGGAAGAAGATCTCATTCCCTGCAGATGCTCTCGACATCCTGACCGTTGGCGCAGTAAATATTGACAAGAAAAACGCCCCTTTCTGTGGTGTAGGACCCACACAAGACGGACGGGTGAAGCCTGACGTAATGGCCCTTGGCTCACCCACCTCACTGATCTCTGGCCGTGGTAGCATTGTCAGAGACATGGGCACTTCCTTTTCCACACCACTTGTAACAGGACTCGTTGCCTGTTTATGGCAGGCTCTCCCAGAAAAGACTGCCCGAGAAATCATCGATTTAGTAAGGCAGACAGGCAGCCAGCATGAGAAGCCTGACAATATCTTTGGTTACGGGATTCCGAATTTCTGGCTTGCCTATATGATTGGCAAGGCGCAAAGTAAAGTTCCCCATGAAGAATGACAAACACATAACCCTCTACGAACTCAACAGCCTTTTACGCGAGGTCATTGAGTGCAAGATGCCCAATGAGTATTGGGTGGAGGCAGAGTTGTCGGAGTGTCGTGAGAGCCGTGGGCACTGCTACATGGAACTGATTCAAAAAGATGAACATAATGCCACCCCTATAGCCAAGGCCAGTGCCAAATGCTGGGTCTCGAAATGGATGATCATCCGTCCCTATTTCGAACGTACAACTGGTCAGCAACTACATGCCGGCATGAAGGTATTGCTGAAGGTCTATGCACAGTTTCACGAGGCCTATGGCTTCTCATGGATTGTCACCGATATTGACCCCACTTACACCCTTGGCGACATGGCCCGCAAACGACAGGAGATCATCCGTCAGCTCAAGGAGGAGGGCATCTTTGACTTGCAAAAAGAATTACAATTACCATTATTCTGCCAACGCATAGCTGTCATCTCCAGCGAAACAGCTGCGGGCTATGGTGACTTCTGCAACCAACTTGCCGACAACCCCTATGGATTCCAGTTCCAGACACAGTTATTCCCTGCTATCATGCAGGGCGATGGTGTAGAACAGAGCATTATAAATGCACTGGAACAGATATTTACGAGGAGTGAGGAGTGTGGAGTGAGGAGTGAGAATAGTTTCGACGCAGTCGTAATTATAAGAGGTGGGGGAGCCACCAGCGACATGTCAGGTTTCGACACACTGGCACTGGCAGAAAACGTGGCAAACTTCCCCATACCTATTATTACAGGTATCGGCCACGATCGCGATGAGAGTATCCTCGATATGGTGAGCCATACACGCGTCAAAACCCCCACTGCAGCAGCAGCCCTGCTCATCGACCACCTGAAGGCCGTAGTCGATGCCCTCGATGACGCTCAAGACCGACTCATCCACTATTGCAACAGCAGACTCTACACGCTCAATGCCCAACTCACAACACTCTCCGAAGCCCTCCCGCGCCTCTTCTCCATCGTCAAAACCAGACATGAGGCTCGCATCGAAACCCTTCATAGCCGACTGGTTGCTGCTGTCAGACAAGGTATCATCACCAACCAATCAAAAATCAACACTATCGAGGAAAGATTGCCAATCCTTACAGACCGTCGTCTGATGACCGAGAAGCACCGTTTGCAACTCATCGAGGAAAAGGCCAAGAGCCTCGACCCCACCCTGTTGCTGAAGCGTGGCTACAGCATGACCATGAAGGACGGCAAGATCATCCGCGACGCTGCCACCCTCCATCCAGGCGACGAGATCGAGACACGCCTTGCCAATGGCACCGTTCGTTCCACCGTCATCCCATCAGACCCATTAATCCCATAAATACCCATCCCTATGAAAGAAGAACTGAAATACGAAGCAGCCTTTGCACAACTTCAGGACATTGTGCGAAAGATGGAAAACGACGAGTACAGCATAGACGAAATCGCTGTGCAGTTACAGACCGCACAGCGATTAATCAAGTTCTGCAAGGACAAACTGACCAAGACAGAAGCGGAAATCCGTCAATTAGAAGTAGAAGCCAACGGCAAGTGACTTGAACTCAGGTCCACGGTCTTTCTTCAGCACGCTCATATATAATGTTAAAAACTGCGGCATAGGTACTCGTTTTTCCCTAATCCAACAAGAAAGAAGTAGGAAAAGTGCGA
>JAEETC010000078.1 GCA_016286585.1 Prevotella sp.
TCTGCCGTGCCAACGGGTTGCCCGCCCGCTACGTGAACGGGTTCCTCGAAGGCACCGGCCAGACCCATGCCTGGGTGGAGGTCTTCGACGGCTATAGCTGGCAGGGCTATGACCCTACCCACGACCGTACACTACTGCAGCAAGGCTATGTCAAGATAGCCCACGGGCGAGACTCTGCCGACTGTCCCGTCAGTCGCGGCATGTTCCGCGGACAGGCAGTACAACATACACAAATCAACGTAACATTACAAGAACTATGATAAAGACTATCGTATCGACAGAACTGCCCGTCGATGAGCAGTTCCGCATCCGCAAGAATGTGATCCATCACGGCAGGGAGGGACTGCGTTTCTGCGTGGTCACGGGCACGCACGGCGACGAGCTGGAGGGACAGATGGTGTGCTACGAACTATCACGTATCGTAGGCGAGTATCCTGAACAGCTCACGGGTACACTGGAGATCTATCCTGCACTCAATCCACTTGGCATTGACACCATACAGCGGGGCATACCCAACTTCGACCTCGACATGAACCGCATCTTTCCTGGTGACCCTCAAGGAACCATGGCCGAGCAGACCGCCCATGCCATCATCGAAGACATCAAGGGAGCCGACATGGTCATTGATATTCATTCCAGCAATCTCTATTTGCGTGAAACACCGCAGGTGCGGATTAACGTACAGGATGCCGAGTGGCTGGTGCCATTTGCTGAGCACCTTGGCACTGATTTCGTATGGGTGCATGCTGCTGCCACCGTGCTGGAGGCCACGCTGGCCCACTCGCTCAACAGCACGGGTACGCCATGCCTGGTAGTTGAGATGGGTGTCGGCCAGCGCATCAACCACAAGATGTGCCGAAGACTGGTAGGGGGTATATTACATCTGATGAAACACATGGGTATGTGGCGGGGTGAAGTGCCTGCCGACATACAGCAGCCAATCGTATGTAAGGGCGACCGCGTGACATTCCTTAATGCGGAAACCTCAGGTGTATTCCTTACTGAGCTTAAGTGCGGCATTACAGTCACCGAGGGTCAGACCATCGGACAGATTGTCGATCCTCTTCGTGGACGGGTACTCAGCACGGTCACCTCACCCGTCAACGGCTATCTTTTCACCATCCGTGCCTATCCGATTGTCTATGAAGGATCGCTGATGGCCCGGATCTTTAATAATGGTCAATGTTCAATAAAATCATGAGAGAAGAGACTATTTTTGAGATGACGTCGCCCTGTCGCGACAGTTTCCGCATCCGCGGCTACCGTTTCGGAGAGGGAGCCAAAATGCTGGCCATCGTGGGAGCCATGAGAGGCGACGAGGTGCAGCAGCAGTATATCTGTGCTCAGATAGTGAACCGTTTGGGATTCATTGAGCGTCATGGAGGCATTGCCAAGGGCAAGAGCATACTGGTCATTCCCTCGTGCAACCCCTTCTCGATGAACGTCAGCCGCCGTTTCTGGGCGATGGACAATACCGACATCAACCGCATGTTCCCGGGTTATGCCAATGGAGAGACCACGCAGCGTATTGCCGCTGCTGTCTTCGAGGCTCTGAATGGTTTTGAGTATGGCATCCAGCTGGCCAGCTACTACGTGCCAGGGGACTTTATCCCCCACGTCCGTATGCTCAAGACCGGCTATGAGGATATAGAGACAGCCCGCCTGTTCGGTATGCGCTATGTGACGGTCTACCCGCCTCGTCCCTTCGATACCACGCTGCTCAATTATAACTGGCAACTATGGAACACCAAGGCCTTCTCTGTCTATGCGGGCAAGACCAGCCAAGTCGACCTGACAGCTGGCGACGAGAACGTTGATGCCATCTTGCGTATGATGAGTCGCACGGGCATACTCACTACCGACTCAGCGGGTTCAGCCTATGAGTCCGTGCTCATCGATGAGTCAACACTACAGCACATCAAGGCACGTCATGCGGGCATTCTGCTTCGCTTGGTCGATGTAGGTAGTCGTGTGCATCCCGGCCAGTCGCTGGCGCACATCATCCATCCCTACAACGGCCAGACACTCAGCGATGTCAAGGCCACGCAAGAAGGAACCGTCTTCTTTGCCCATAACCGTCCCGTCGTCCTCCAGAACGCCCTGCTGTTTATGGTTCATACCATAGAATTATAGGACTCTCGGATTATTAAGTGACAAAATTTCTGTTTTCCATATGTACCATGCCGACAATATCAGACCCAACAGGACTGGTATAACCGATGCTTCAGCCCCAAAAGCTCCACCTGTAAGCCAGTCTGGGCCACTAACTGTTGACTTCAAGAGGGCAGCCCCTGCATCATTACCAGATACTTCAAACCCGAAAATATTGCCTTGCGTGAAATTCCACGCCCAATGAATGCCGATAGGGAACCACAATGTACCGGAATATTTGTATGCTGCACCAAGAAGGAGGCCTGCTTCTACAGCGATGGCTACAGATGACCACAGGGTAGCGTTTGATTCTGAAATATGTATGAAACCAAATATGAGGGAAGATGCTGTCAGCGCCACCACAAAACCCCATTTCTCGTCAATCCACCTGAAGAGAACGCCACGGAAGATAATTTCTTCCCCTGTTCCTACCAATAGGAAAAGGAAGAATGCTGATATGATCTCCAGCGGTTTGTCTGTTCCTATGCTGTCGATGCGATATAGGCCTAACAGCATCATGATCAACACCACACTAAGAAAGAAACAGAATCCAATTCCAAGACCTTTGGCTGTATCCTGCGCTATGCGATTGAAAGGAATATCGTTTGCCTTATGCTTCTCAAACCACTTTACAAATAGTGCATAAAGTCCTAACATGACAATGGATGTAACGACTCCAACCGTACATTGCAGCCACTGCTTGTCGACAGCAAAAAACGCTACCTGGGCGAGGCCATACATGATCACGGCAAGTAATAAGCTTACCACCAGCAGCAGCGCCCATTTCCAGACGGGCATTGCTTTAATTGCAGATGTATCCATGTTAATACTGATTAATGTTTATAGCATTCTCAACTCTCAATAATCGTGACTCCCCCACTCTTCCAGGCGGTCGTACTCCTCTTTCGTGAGACGGAGGAAGGAGCCGTGCTGGGGACGGGCCACACCCTCGATGTTGCGCGGGGAATGGAAGTTGCGCATGTGCTCGTCGGCCAGGCACAGACGGTAGTTCTTCGGGTTCGAAGAATACTCGATGTAGCCGATGACCCACGTCTGCTGTCCCGCCAGCTGGAAGGCCGAGACACCCTCGCACTTCTTGTTGCCCTCGAAATTCACGTAATCGTCCTCCACCGGCTCGCCCCAGGGTCCGGTGAGTGCGGGTGCGGTGGCGGTGAAGAGTCCGGGCTTGCCACCCTCCTTCTTGATCATCATGTGCCACTGTTGGTCGGCCTCCACCCAGTTGATGTCGGCATCGATGGTGGCATAGCCCCAGTCGAAGAGCAGACGAGGTTGTGTGAGCGTGGTGAACGACTCGTCGGCATAGCTGTAGTACATGCGGTCGTAGGCCTCCTCGCCACGGTTCCACATTGAATAATAGATCATATATCCGCCCTTTCGGCCGTCGGGCCACACGTAATCGGCATCCCACACGATCTGCGGCGCCCACACACGGTTGATGGTCGACCAGTCTTTATAGACGCTCTCCGCTTCGGGATTGGAGAAGATAGTGGTGCCCCGACGGTAGTCGAAGGTGACGGACTGCCAGTGGATGAGGTCGTCGCTGGTGAGCAGGTCGATGCCGTAGTTGTCCCATGTGGCCACCTTGCCCAGCCGTTCCTTGGCCCCCACATTCATGTCTGTACAAACCATCAGATAGCCCGTGCCGTCGTGCTTGCGGCAGATATAGGCATCGCGGGTGGCCCCCTCGATACGGGCATGCTCGGCATCGCTGAAGATGGAGTCGCCGATAAAGAGGTCGTGGTAGTGGAACCCGTCGCGACTCAGCGCATAGGCCGTCCATGCCCGTCCGCGGTCGTTCATGTGACAATACAGATAGCCATAATCGCCCTTCTGCAGGTTACCCTTCGGCGACTGTGCCCACGATGTGGAGAAGAACAGGCTCAGAAGAGAGGATAGTAAAATCTTATACATATTGATTGAAATGAATGTTTGTGGCTGCAAAGTTAAATAAATAACCGCAGAATATGCATATTATACAGATTTTTTAGTATCTTTGCACCCAAAATAACATTTTACCATCGATAGTGAAAGAAGCAAAGATCATCAACGACCCCGTGTTCGGGTTCATCAAGATACCTCGCGGCCTGCTCTACGGCATCGTGGAACACCCTCTGTTCCAGCGCCTCAACCGCATCAACCAGCTGGGACTGGCCTCGGTGGTCTATCCCGGTGCCCGTCACACACGATTCCAGCATTCCCTCGGCGCCTTCCACCTGATGAGCGAGGCCATCGTGTCGCTCCAGCAGAAGGGCATCTTCATCTTCGACGCGGAGGAAGAGGCCGTCGAGGCCGCCATCCTCATGCACGACATCGGACATGGGCCGTTCTCGCACGTGCTGGAGAACACCCTCATCCACGGCATCTCGCACGAGGACATCTCGCTGATGATGATGGAGGAGATCAACGACTGTTTCAACGGTCAGCTGAACCTTGCCATCTCCATCTTCAAGGGTCAGTATCCCAAGAACTTCCTCCACCAGCTGATCTCCTCACAGCTCGACATGGACCGTCTGGACTACCTGCGCCGCGACTCGTTCTACACGGGAGTGACCGAGGGCAACATCGGCTCGGCCCGCATCATCAAGATGCTCAACGTGGTGGACGACACGCTGGTGGTGGACCAGAAGGGCATCTACTCGCTGGAGAATTACCTGACCACCCGTCGGCTGATGTACTGGCAGGTGTATCTGCATCGTACTTGCGTGGCCTACGAGAAGGTATTAGTAAATATGCTCACCCGTGCGAAAGACCTCATCAGGATGGGACAAGACGTGTTCGCCTCCCCTGCCCTGCACTACTTCCTCGCTAACGATGTCGACGCCCAGTGGTTCAGCTGCCATCCAGAGGCATTGGCCAACTATGAGGAACTCGACGACTCGGACATCTGGAGCGCCATGAAGGCCTGGAAGCACCACGGCGACAAGATCCTCTCCACCCTGGCCACCGACATGCTCGACCGACGCATCTTCAAAGTGGAGGTGCACGAGGAGCCCATTGCCCCGGAACGGGTCGAGGAACTGCAGGCCGACATCGCCCGCCAGCTGGGCATCGACCAGGCAGACGCCCACTACCTGATGAACGTGTCGGAGATCTCGAAAGACATGTACAATGTGGACGATGATAGTATCGCAATTCTTTACAAAAACGGCGAAGTAAAGGACATTTCGGAGGCTTCTGAATTGCTAAATGTTCAATTACTTTCTAAAAAAATAAGAAAATATTACCTTTGTTATCAAAGATTTGAATAATTTTTGCTAACTTTGCAACCAAACAAAGAAATAGTACACAGTACATCGTCAAAAAAAGTACGTCAACTATATGGAATTTACAGCCAAACAGATTGCAGAATTCGTACAAGGCAAGGTGGAAGGCAGCGAGGATGCCGCCGTCCACACGTTCGCAAAAATTGAAGAAGGAGTGCCTGGAGCCATCTCCTTCCTGTCGAACCCCAAATACACCCACTACATCTACGAGACCCGTTCGAGCATCGTGCTCATCAACGAGGACGTCGAGCTGGAAAAGCCCGTCAGCCCTACACTCATCCGTGTGAAGAACGCCTACGAGTGTGTGGCCAGACTGCTGCAGCTCTATGAGTCGATGAAGCCCAAGAAGAGCGGCATCGACCCGCTGGCGAGCATCTCGCCCAATGCGAAGATCGGCGAGAACGTCTATATAGGTGCCTTTGCCGTCGTCGGCGACGGAGCCGTCATCGGTGATGGCACGCAGATATACCCTCATACCGTCATCGGCGAAGGGGTGACCATCGGCGACAATTGCCTGCTCTATCCCAACATCACCGTCTATCAGGGATGCAAAATCGGAAAAAATGTGACAATCCATGCTGGTAGCGTGATTGGGGCCGACGGCTTCGGCTTCGCTCCCAACGCTGAGGGCTATGACAAGATTCCGCAGATCGGCATCGTGGTGATTGAGGACGATGTGGAGATCGGTGCCAACACCTGCGTGGACCGTTCGACGATGGGTCAGACGATCATCCACAAGGGCGTCAAGCTCGACAACCTGATCCAGGTGGCCCACAACTGCGAGATCGGCGAGAACACCGTCATGTCGGCCCAGGTGGGACTGGCCGGCTCAACGAAGATCGGCAGCTGGTGCATGGTAGGCGGACAGGCTGGCTTCTCCGGTCACATCAAGATAGCAGACAAGACCTTCATCGGTGCCCAGGCCGGTGTGATCAGCAACACGAAGAGCGGACAGCAGCTCATCGGTTCGCCCGCCATCGATCCGAAGGTGTTCTTCAAGGCTTCAGCCATCTACAAGCACCTGCCCGAGATGTATCAGCAGATAGCCCAGCTGAAGCGCGAGATTGAAGAACTGAAGAAAAAGTAAAAGGAAAACAAACAGATATGAAACAGAAAACACTAAAAGGCAGCTTCTCCTTGTTCGGCAAGGGGCTGCATACAGGACTTAACCTGACGGTGACATTCAATCCGGCTCCGGAGAACACAGGTTACAAGATCCAGCGCATCGACCTGGATGGAGAACCCGTGATAGACGCCATTGCCGAGAATGTGGTCGACACCCAGCGCGGCACTGTGCTCGGCAAGGGCGATGCAAAGGTATCGACCGTGGAGCACGGACTGGCAGCACTTTATGCTTTAGGCATCGACAACTGTCTGATTCAAGTGAATGGCCCTGAGTTCCCTATCCTTGACGGCTCGGCCATCAAGTATGTGGAGAAGATCAATGAAATCGGCTTTGAGGAGCAGAACGCGCCCAAAGACTGGTACATCATCCGCAAGAAAATCGAGGTGAAGGACGAAGAGACCGGCTCGTGCATCACCATTCTGCCCGACGATGAGTTCTCGCTTACCGTCATGTGTTCATTCGAGTCTAAATTCATCAACTCACAGTTTGCGACCGTCAATAAGGTGGAAGATTTCCCGACAGAGATAGCACCTGCCCGCACTTTCGTTTTCGTGCGTGACATAGAACCCCTGCTACAGGCCAACCTCATCAAAGGTGGTGACCTCGACAATGCCATTGTCATTTACGAGCGCCAGACCACCCAAGAAAGGCTTGACATGCTGGCAGACATGCTACACGTAGAGCATCGCGACGCCACAGACTTAGGTTATATCCAGCACAAGCCTTTGGTATGGGAGAACGAGTGTACTCGCCATAAGCTGCTTGACATCGTTGGCGACATGGCCCTCATCGGCAAGCCCATTAAAGGCCGCATCATCGCCACCCGTCCCGGACATACCATCAACAACAAGTTTGCCCGTCTGATGCGTAGGGATATCCGCAAGCACGAAGTGCAGGCTCCCATCTACGACCCCAACGAGGAGCCGGTGATGGATGTGAACCGCATCCGTGAGCTGCTGCCCCACCGCTATCCGATGCAGTTGGTAGACAAGGTGATCTCGCTGGGTGCCAACACCATCGTCGGTGTGAAGAACGTTACAGCCAACGAGCCCTTCTTCCAGGGGCACTTCCCCGAGGAGCCCGTCATGCCGGGTGTGCTACAGATTGAGGCAATGGCGCAGTGTGGCGGTCTGTTGGTGCTGAACACACTCGACGATCCCAGCAAGTGGAGCACCTACTTCATGAAGATCGACGATGTGAAATTCCGTCAGAAGGTGGTGCCTGGCGACACACTCATCTTCAAGGTAGACCTGCTGGCGCCTGTGCGACACGGCATATCATCGATGAAGGGCTACATCTTCGTAGGCGACCACGTGGTGGCCGAGGCGACATTCACCGCTCAGATCGTAAAGAACAAGTAAAAGATTGAAATATGGCAAATCAGATACATCCATTGGCAGTCGTCGACCCCGAGGCAAAGTTGGGCGACGGAAACATCATCGGACCGTTCTGCGTGATCGACAAGAACGTCATCATTGGCGACAACAACAAGTTCCTGAACAATGTGACCATACACTTCGGAGCCCGCATCGGAAACAACAATGAGTTTTTCCCTGGTGCATCCATCTCTACGAAGCCCCAGGACCTGAAGTTCCAGGGCGAGGAGACAACCTGCATAATCGGCGACAACAACAGTATTCGCGAGAATGTGACCATCAGCCGCGGCACCGCTTCGAAGGGCAAAACCGTCGTTGGTAACGGTAACCTGTTGATGGAGAACATGCACGTGGCTCACGACTGCGTAATCGGCAACGGTTGCATCATTGGCAACTCAACGAAGTTCGCCGGAGAGGTGGAGGTCGACGACTTCGCCATCATTTCTGCCACCTGTCTGTTCCACCAGTTCTGCCACGTAGGCAGCTACATCATGTTCCAAGGTGGTTCGCGCACCTCGCAGGATATTCCTCCCTATGTCATCGCAGGTAAGGAACCCGTGCGCTATGCCGGCGTGAACCTCGTAGGCCTGCGCCGCAGAGGATTCCCTCGTGAGACCATCGAGGCCATCCACGAGGCCTACCGCATCATCTACTCTCAGGGTGTGCTGAAAGACGGTGTCGCTATGGCCCGCGAACAGTTCCCCGACTCGAAGGAAGTGGAGTATATCTGCTCGTTCATCGAGAACTCCAAGCGCGGCGTGATCAGATAGTTTATAGTTTACGGATAAAACGCTCATCGTAATAACCGGACCCACCGCCGTCGGAAAGACAGCCGTCAGTCTGGACATTGCCAAGCACTTTGGCATCCCCGTCATCAATGCCGACTCCAGACAGATTTTCAAGGCGCTGAAGATAGGTACGGCACGGCCTACGGAGGCAGAGATGCAAGAGGTGAAGCACTACTTTGTGGGCACATTGGGCATCGGCGACTATTACAGCGCATCGCTCTATGAGCAGCAGGTTCTGGAGCTGTTGGATAAGGAGTTTCTATCCCACGACTATGCCCTGCTATCAGGTGGCAGCATGATGTATATCGACGCCGTTTGCGACGGCATTGACGACATCCCCACCATCGACGACCATACACGTGAAATGATGAAAAGGCGGTTGAAGGAAGAAGGTCTCGAAGCACTCGTTGAGGAGTTGAAAAGACTCGACCCAGACTACTACGAGATCGTTGACCGCCAGAACCCCCGCCGCGTGGTTCATGCCCTCGAAATCTGCGTGATGACAGGCAAGACCTACACTTCGTTCAGGAGGAAAGAGACATCTCAGCGGCCATTTAAGATGATCAAGATCGGACTCAATCGCGAGCGTGAAGAGCTTTACAATCGTATCAATGCCCGTGTGGACCAGATGATGGCAGACGGCCTGCTTGAAGAAGCCCGCAGCATGTATCCCATGCGCAGCATGAATGCCTTGAACACAGTAGGTTACAAGGAACTGTTCGACTATTTCGACGGGCGCTGGCCGCTGGAAGAGGCTGTAGAGCGCATCAAGGGCAACACCCGCCGCTATGCCCGCAAGCAGCTCACGTGGTTCAAGAAAGACGAACATATCAGGTGGTTTCATCCTGACGACAAACAAGCAATAATGAACTATATCTCGAAAGACTATGAGTAACGAATCAACAAACAAAATAAGCCTCGCCCTGAAGTGGTGCCAGCAGAAGATGGCAGCCGCCTGGCAGTGGTATACACGCCTCTACAAAGGTCGTCCCTGGTACATCAAGACCCTCTCGGCACTCGTCTCGCTCATCGTGGCCTTCTTCCTCTACCTCGGAGCCGTAGACATCAACTTCCTGTGGCTCTTCGGCAAGTCGCCATCGATGTCGACCATCAAGAACAAGCGTCCTGCAGCAGCCTCGATGATCTACAGCGCCGACGGTAAGCAGATCGGCAAGTTCTTCAGCGAGAACCGCACACCTGTGACCTACGAGGAAGTGAATCCCGTGTTCTGGCAGGCCCTTATCTCTACGGAGGACGAACATTTCTATCACCACCACGGCATCGACTACACTGCCTTCATCGCCGTTGCCAAGGACTACATCCTCCATCGCGACGCTCGTGGTGCCTCGACCATCACCCAACAGCTGGCGAAAAACCTCTTCCGCACCCGCTCGGAATACTCCACAGGCCTCTTGGGAAACATCCCCGGGCTGAAGATGCTCATCATGAAGAGCAAAGAGTGGATCACGGCCTACAAGCTCGAGTTCTTCTTCACCAAGGAAGAGATCCTGACGCAGTATGCCAACACCGTGGACTTCGGCTCCAACGCCTTCGGCATCAAGACCGCCTGCAAGACCTACTTCGGCTGCTCGCCCAAGGACCTGACTCCTGAGAACGCCGCCATCCTCGTGGGTATGCTCAAGGCCACCACCTATTATAATCCCCTCATCAATCCCGACAATGCCCTTAAGCGCCGCAACATCGTGCTCGACCTCACGCAGCAGCACGGACATATATCGAAGGAAGTCTGCGACTCGCTGAAACAGCTCGACATCAAGCTCGACTACAGCGTGGAGTCGGCCTATGACGGCGATGCCAACTACTTCCGCGAGGCCGTGGCCGACTATCTGAAAGACTGGTGCGAGGAATATTTTGACAATCGCAACGCCCTCTATACCGAGGGTCTGAAGATTTATACCACCCTCGACTCACGCATGCAGAAATACGCCGAGGAAGCAGCCCTGAAACAGATGAAGCAGGTGCAGCAGACGTTCAACAATCACTGGGGCTCAACCAACCCCTGGCAGGACGAGCGCCACGTAGAAATCAAGAACTTCATCGAGGACATCGCCAAGCGGCAACCTGTCTACAAATACCTCTCGAAGAAATTCAACGGTAACGAGGACTCCATCCGTTACTACCTGAACCTGCCCCACCCTGTGAAGGTGTTCGACTATGAGAAGGGAAGAGTCACGAAGGAACTCTCGACGATGGACTCCATCCGCTACATGGTGCGCTTCATGCACTGTGGCTTCGTGGCGATGGAACCCCAGACGGGCCACGTGAAGGCCTGGGTGGGCGACATTGACTTCCACTCATGGAAATACGACAAGGTGACAGCCATGCGTCAGCCAGGCTCTACATTCAAGCTCTTCGTCTATACCGAAGCCATGAACCAGGGAATCATGCCCTGCGACACCCGCAAGGACGAGTACTTCGCCATGAAGGTGATGGATCACGGCAAGGAGGTGACTTGGGCCCCCACGAATGCCGACGGCCACTTCTCAGGCGCCAACATCACCCTGAAGCAGGCCTTCGCCATGAGTATCAACTCGGTGGCCGTCCGTCTGGGACAGGAGTGCGGCATCGAGAACATCGTGAACACCGCCCACAACATGGGCATCCGCTCGAAGCTCGACCCCACCCCATCGCTCACCTTGGGTGCCAGCGACGTGAACCTCCTGGAGATGGTGAATGCCTACTGCACACCGATGAACGACGGCAAACAGATAGGACCTGTGCTCGTGGCGAAGATTGAAGACCGCGACGGCAACGTGATCTACGAGGCCCCGACGGAGGCCAAGCAAGCCATCCCCTACCGTTCGGCCTTCCTCGTGCAGCAGTTGCTCAAGGGCGGCATGAGTGGCACCAGTTCACGACTGATGGGCTTCGTGGGCTACGACAAGGCAGCCGACACCGACTTCGGCGGCAAGACGGGAACATCCAATAATCACTCTGATGCCTGGTTCATCGGCACTACACCCAAACTCGTCGTAGGTGCCTGGGTGGGTGGCGAATATCGCTCGATACACTTCCGCACAGGTATGCTCGGACAAGGCAACCGCACGGCACTGCCCATCTGCGGATACTTCCTCGGCTCCGTACTCAACGACCCTGCCTTCAAGCAATACAGATGCAAGCTCAACACCGCCAACGACCACGGAATCTATGAGGAGATGTACAACTGCGGCGGCTACTTCAGTGCACCGTCAGACTCCGACTCCATCAGCATCGACTCCCTCGATATCGAGCGCCTTGACGGATATATCGAGCTCGACGAGAACGGCTATCCCGCTGTGGTCGACGAAGACGACCAACAGGAGCCATCGCATGCTGCTCCTACCCCAGCCGACAATTCCAACACCGAAGCCACGAAGGAAGATTAATGAGAAAAACGCTCCATCTGATTTTTTGTCTGGCACTGTTGATACCCGCTTCAGCACAGCCGAAGATCGGACTGGCACTGGGTGGAGGCGGTGCCAAGGGCGCTGCCGAAGTGGGTGTGCTGAAGGTGCTCGAAGAGGCAGGCATCCGTCCCGACTTCATCGTGGGCACCTCGATAGGCTCCATCGTGGGAGGTCTCTATGCCGCAGGCTACACGGCCGCCGAGCTCGAAACGATGTTCCAGACACAGGAGTGGCTCTCGCTGCTCACCGACCGCAGCAGCACCTTCGCCAGCGAGCCCTACAAGACGGTCGACGGCGTGACATATATCTTCGGGTTCCCCATTCTCGACCGCGAAGCGAAGGGTGTGGGTCTGATGAAAGGATACACCATCGAACACATGCTCGACTCAATGGCCTGTGCCAAAGGGTGTACCGACTTCAAGTCACTCAAGATTCCGTTCTGCTGTGTGGCTGCTGACATCCGCTCGGGCACAGAAGTGATTCTCCGCGAGGGCAGTCTGGCCAGAGCCATGCGAGCATCAATGGCTATTCCGGGCGTTTTCAAGTCTGTGGAAATAGACGGCCACAAGCTCGTTGACGGCGGCATGCTCAACAACCTGCCCGTCGACATTTGCCGGCAGATGGGTGCCGATATCGTCATCGCCGTAGACCTGCAGCAGAACGATCAGAAGCCAAGACCTCAGACCGACCTCTCGGCCATCCAGGGCCTGGCCGACCTCATAGGACTAGGTGGCATTCTGAACTGGGTCACCAACCGTCCTGACATCGAGAAATATAACGCTAATCGGCAGAGCGCTAATATTTATATCCATCCCGTAATGGATGCCGACGTGACCAGCTTCGGTAATAAAAACGCCGCCCGCTTGATCCAGCAGGGAGTCGATGCCGCCAACGCTGTCCTACCCAGTCTCACCTCGCTGACAGCCAAGCCACAACCATAAATATTCTATTTCTGTTTCTTGTTCTCCAGAATCAGGCATAGCGAGAAAATGACTTCCACGCAGAACATGACGCCAGCGAGGACAGAGGGCTGGAAAAGGAGTCCGAGGACAAGTGCCAGGATGGGCACGACAATTGACATCATCATGTAGCTCCTCGACTGGTAAAGCCAGCTGTAAGGCATCAGGTGGGCTCCAAAGATCATCGAGTAAACCATCAGCATCTTCTCCGGCACGGCTGCGAACACCCACATGGCGATAAGGATATAGAGTATCTGGTTGACAGAGAAGATCAGACCTAACGACGTGAGAGAATTGCTCTTGCCCTGAAAGTCGATGTGTATGACTTTTGAAATCGCCCACGCCAGCGGCATCAGCGGACATGCGACACAGAATGTCAGGATGTTTTTCGTTTCGATGGGCAGGTCAGTGAAGTGCACCACCATAATGGCGGCCCAAATAAAGACAGAGGCCAGGATGAAGTGTAGGCCTTTCTTCTGTTGCCTGGCACAGTCGTAACGGAGCTCGTTCAGCGTTGTAGTTTGTTCGTTGGTTGACATAGTTGGATGAATCAATTAGAAAATAGTCGATAATTTGTGCAAAGTTAGGAAAAAATCCCGAAACCGCCAAGCAAATCAGGGAATAATTTATAGAGAATGACTATTGCGGTGAATTTCAGATGTAAAGATATTTCACCAATTAACACCAAAATCTAACATGCTTGATAATCAGCTGGTTATATGGTTGTGAGTTTGGACTAAGGAAAGTGGGAGTTTCATGGCAGGAAAGTCGGAGAAACAAGGCTTGGGACTCAGACAGGGAGCAAAAACAATGAAAAATGTAAAAAAAAATTATATTACAACAGAGATATGTGGTGGCAGCGAAGACACAGGAAGCGATGACAATGATGACAGATGACAGTGTCATCAGGGGGACAGTTGGAATTGAGAATGACTTTAAAATATTTCAATCTATATATATAATATATATATTATATATATAGATTGACTAAAACTGAGTTAACAGAACAATGTGATGGTCGCGGAGATGACAGCTGTCAACTGTCATCACTGTCATCGGTACCCTCGCACCATACTACAAAAATAAGAGACGCCCCGGTGTGGAACGCCTCTCTAAGTATTT
>JAEETC010000079.1 GCA_016286585.1 Prevotella sp.
CTGTGCGCTTCTTCACGTAGTCAAGGTACTTCTCCACCTCTTCCTTCTGCTCTGCAGTCGTGAGTTCTGCCACGAGGTCACTCTCTGGAGCCAGCACCATGAAGGTGACACCAAACATCGTATCGGCTCGAGTGGTGAAGATGGTGAAGTGCTTATCGCTGTCTGCCACCTTGAACTCCACCTCTGTACCCTCAGAGCGACCAATCCAGTTGCGCTGAGTCTCTTTCAGTGAGTCTGTCCAGTCAATCTCCTCAAGACCATCGAGCAAACGCTGAGCATAGGCAGAGACACGCAGACACCACTGGCGCATCTTCTTCTGAACCACGGGATAGCCGCCACGAACTGAGACACCATCGACCACCTCGTCGTTGGCAAGTACGGTTCCAAGTTTCGGACACCAGTTCACCATCGTGTCAGCGAGGTAGGCGATACGGTAGTTCATCAGCACCTCCTGCTTCTTCTTCTCAGAGAAGTTATGCCAGTCGGCAGCCGTGAAGTGCAATTCCTCAGTACCCAGGGCATTGCAGTTGTCAGTACCCATCAGTTCGAAATGCTCAATGAGTTTGATGGTGGGCTGAGCCTTGTGCGACGAGGTTGAGAAATAGCTCTTGAACATTCGTTGGAAGGCCCACTGCGTCCACTTATAGTAGATGGGGTCACAAGTGCGCACTTCTCTCTCCCAGTCGAAGCAAAAACCAATCTTATCCAACTGAGAGCGGTAACGGTCGATATTCTCAAAGGTGGTCTTCTCAGGATGCTGACCTGTCTGGATGGCATACTGCTCTGCGGGCAGACCGTAGGCATCATAGCCCATGGGATTCAATACGTTGAAGCCCTGCAGGCGCTTATAACGGGCATAGATATCCGAGGCAATGTATCCCAGAGGATGCCCCACGTGCAATCCGGCCCCAGAAGGATAGGGGAACATATTGAGCACGTAGAACTTCTTCTTTGTCTTGTCCTCAACCACACGATAGGTGCCATTCTCCACCCATCGCTTCTGCCATTTCTGTTCGATGTCTCTGAAATTGTAATCCATTCTATCTATGTTTTAATTGTTTCCGTACATATTAATTTGGGCTGCAAAGATACGAAATATTTTAGACAAAAGAACAAAAGAAACACAAAAAAATATGTTCTGATGCTTCCAACGCTATTCATACACCTTTGCGAGGCGCTTGCCTTGAAGCACGGCGAGGGCATTCTGGGCCAAAGCGCCCATCTCGTCTTCGCCTGGGAAACAATGGACAGGGGCGAGGAAAGCGATGCGCTTACGCAGACGACTCACGACATACTCGCTTCTGGCAAGGCCACCAGTAAGCAGGATGGCATCAATCTGTCCGCAGAGCACAGCCGACTCAGCAGCGATGTTCTTGGCCACATGATAGATCATCGCGTCGAAGACCAGACGAGCATGTTCATCGCCCTCCTTTTCTATGCGGCGGATAATCTCCTTCACGTCGTTGGTGCCCAGATGGGCATTGAGTCCTGCCTGGCCTGCAATACGCTTCAGCAGTTGCTTCTCAGTATATTTTCCGCTGAAGCAGAGACGGATGAGATCGGCAGCAGGGAGTGAGCCGGCACGTTCTGGCGAGAAGGGCCCCTCACCGTCAAGGGCGTTGTTGGCATCTACGGCCCTACCCCGCTCATGAACGGCAATGGAGATACCACCACCCATGTGACAGACAATCAGGTTCAGGTCTTCGTAGCGCTGGCCTATCTCAGCGGCATAGCGGCGAGCGATGGCCCGCTGGTTCAGGGCGTGCCAGATGCAGATGCGATTCATCAGCGGCGAGCCTGAGATACGGGCATAGTCGTTTAACTCGTCCACTACTCCTGGGTCTGCAATAAAGGCACGACAACCAGGAATCTCCATCCCAATCTCATAGGCAATCAGACAGCCCAGGTTACAAGCGTGGTTATGCATGGCGATGCCGCTGAGGGTGTCGCTGATCATCTGCTCGTTGATCTCGTAGACACCACCCTCCAAGGGTTTTACCAGTCCACCGCGACCAATGACGGCGTCGAAGTCCATGGGTATTTGTGCCTGCTTCAGTTCGTTGATCAGCACTTGTTTACGAAAATCCTGCTGAAGGAGCACATCGTCGAAAGCCGACAGCTCTTCAGCAGAGTGGACGATTGTTCTCAGGAGGATTGGCTTCTCGTCTTCATAGACGGCCATCTTTGTTGATGTAGAGCCTGGATTGATGACTAGAATATTCATGACTGTGGTTGTTATTTCTGATCTGCAAAGATACGGAAAAGTTGAGAATTAAGCGTTAACAGATAAGAAAAATTGCGCCTGACACACATTTTTTCTTAATTCTTAACGATTAACTCTTTTTTTCTTCGTACCTTTGCAGAAACCATCATCAACGACGTATGAAACTAAAAGATAAATTTGTCATCACCATCAACCGTGAGTTAGGTTCTGGCGGCAGGACCATTGGTAAGCTGTTAGCAGACCGTCTGGGTGTGCCTTTCTATGACAAGGCGCTCATTCAAGAGCTGGAAAAGAAATATGATTTAACGGCTCAGGAGATAGAAAGACTGAAGGGTCAGAAGCATAACTGGTGGGCAGACTTTAAGCGCAGTCTGAAGATCATGCCAAGTTTTGCAGCCCCACAGCTCATTCCTGGCAGCTCGTCCATTCCCGACTTCCTGATTACCGATGACATCTTCCAGTCGGAGAAGGAGATTCTGAAAGGTATCGCTGCCGACGAGTCGTGTGTGATGGCAGGACGAAGTGCCTTCTTCGTGCTCCGCGACCATCCCAACCACTTAAGCATTCTCATACAGGCAGGGATGGAAACCCGTATCAGTCGTCTGATGGAAAAGCGGAATATCAGTCGCGAAGAGGCCGTCAAGATCATCAAGGATGTGGACAAGGCCCGTGAACGCTATGTGAAGAAGTACACAGGCACCTCTCGTTACGACACCCGTAACTACGACCTTGTATTCAATGTCGACGGACATACGGAAGACGACATTGTGGACCTTATCATGAATTACATCCAAAAATAGCGTATAAACCTGATGGCCAAGAAAGACGGGGAGCTGACCCCGATGATGAAACAGTTCTTCGACCTGAAGGCGAAGCATCCTGACGCCGTCATGCTCTTCCGCTGCGGAGACTTCTACGAGACCTATTGTGAGGATGCCATCACAGCGGCGAAGATCCTGGGCATCACCCTCACCCACAGGAACAACGGTGCTGGAGCCAAGGGTGATGAGATGGCGGGCTTCCCTCATCATGCCCTCGACACCTATCTGCCCAAGCTCATCAGGGCCGGCAAACGTGTGGCCATCTGTGACCAGCTGGAAGATCCCAAGCTGACGAAGAAGCTCGTTAAGCGAGGTATCACAGAGTTGGTGACGCCAGGTGTGGCCCTCTCAGACAATGTATTGAACTATAAGGAGAACAACTTCCTGGCAGCCGTCCATTTCGGCAAGGCATCGTTTGGTGTGGCTTTCCTGGATATTTCAACGGGTGAGTTCCTGACAGGCGAAGGCACATCTGACTATGTCGAGAAACTCTTGGGTAATTTCTCGCCCAAGGAGATTCTTTTTGACAGAAGCCGCAAACATGATTTTGAGCGACTCTTCGGCACGAAATATTTTACCTTCCAGCTCGATGACTGGGTGTTTACGGAGCAGACCTCAAAGCAGAAGCTGCTGCGACACTTCAAGGTGAAGAACCTGAAAGGCTTTGGCGTAGACCATCTGCAAAGCGGTGTCATCGCTGCTGGGGCCATCCTGCAGTATCTTGAACAGACGCAACACACCCAAATAGGACATATCACCTCCATCTCTCGCATCGAAGAGGATAGGTATGTCCGTCTGGATAAATTCACTATCCGTAGTCTTGAACTCATCCATCCGATGCAGGACGACGGCAAATCCTTGCTCGACGTCATCGACAAGACGGTAAGCCCCATGGGAGGCCGTCTGCTGAGGCGTTGGCTGGTGTTCCCCTTGAAAGACGAGAAACCCATCAACGAGCGACTGGACATCGTGGAATACTACTATCGTGAGCCCGACTTCCGAGAGACGCTCGATGAACAGCTGCATCGTATCGGCGACTTGGAGCGTATCATCTCGAAGGTGGCTGTTGGACGTGTATCGCCTCGGGAGGTAGTACAACTGAAGGTGGCCCTGCAGGCCATCCAGCCCATTAAGACGGCTTGTCTCTATGCAGACAACGAGGCATTGAAACGGGTTGGGGAGCAGTTGAACCTCTGTGAGTCGTTAAGAGATAGGATTGAGAAGGAGATTCAGAACGATCCGCCTCAGCTGGTGGCCAAAGGTGGTGTGATTCGCGACGGCGTGAACGCGGAACTCGACGAACTGCGACACATCGCCTATAGCGGTAAGGACTATCTCCTACAGATACAGCAACGGGAGGCAGAACAGACAGGCATCAGTTCACTGAAGATTGGCTATAACAATGTGTTTGGCTATTATCTGGAGGTGCGCAATACCTATAAAGACCAGGTACCCCAGGAATGGGTTCGCAAGCAGACGCTGGCTCAGGCCGAACGCTATATCACTCAGGAACTGAAGGAGTACGAAGAGAAGATTCTTGGGGCGGAGGATAAGATCCTGTCGTTGGAGGCAAAGCTGTTCAACGACCTGATTCTTGCCATGCAGGAGTTTATTCCGCAGATACAGATCAACGCGAATATCATCGCCCGCCTTGACTGTCTGCTTGCTTTTGCGAAGACTGCCGAGGAGAATAAGTATATCCGTCCTGTCATCGATTCTTCAGAGGTCATCGACATCAAGCAGGGGCGTCATCCTGTCATCGAACAGGAACTGCCATTGGGAGAACGTTACGTGCCTAATGATATCCTGCTTGACAACGAACGGCAGCAGATCATCATCATCACAGGTCCTAATATGGCAGGTAAGTCAGCCCTGCTCCGTCAGACGGCATTGATCGTGCTGCTCACCCAGATAGGCTGTTTCGTACCTGCTGAGGCCGCGAGAATCGGCTTGGTGGATAAGATCTTCACCCGTGTGGGTGCTTCGGATAACATCTCTTTGGGCGAGTCTACGTTTATGGTGGAAATGACGGAAGCCTCGAACATATTAAATAATGTGTCTTCTCGCTCTTTGGTTCTCTTCGATGAGTTGGGGCGCGGCACTTCTACTTATGATGGCATCTCGATAGCCTGGGCCATCGTGGAATACCTGCACGAGAATGCCAAAGGTCATCCTCGCACGCTCTTTGCTACGCACTATCATGAACTTAATGAGATGGAGAAGAACTTCTCCCGTATCAAGAATTACAACGTCTCTGTGAAGGAGGTCGATGGCAAAGTCATCTTCCTCCGCAAGTTGGAGCGTGGTGGCTCTGAGCATTCCTTTGGTATCCATGTGGCAGAGATTGCGGGTATGCCTCGTTCCATCGTGAAGCGTGCCAACGTCATCCTGAAGCAGTTGGAGTCTGATAATGCCCAAGTGGGTAGTGTCGGCAAGCCAACAGCCGAGATTGCAGCTTCCCGTGAAGGCATGCAACTCTCCTTCTTCCAGCTCGACGACCCCGTGCTCTGTCAGGTTCGTGACGAGATTCTCGGCCTCGATGTCAACAACCTCACTCCCCTCGAAGCCCTCAATAAGCTCAATGACATTAAGAAGATTGTAAGCGGAAAATAGTTTTTCTTTATGAAAAGAATCCTCATCATATCCTCGATGCTCCTGATAGGCCTCTGTTTCATGACAGACATGCAGGCCCAGAACATCCACACCCAGTGGCGCCAGAAGACGATTACCGTCGAGAACGGCGGAGAGAAGCCTACCGTCATCCAGCTCCTGAGAGCTTTCAACAAGGTGTGGCACTATAAGAGTACAGACGCTTTATTGGCTGAAGCTGGCGATAAGCTGTATGTGTCGAATGATGCCACAGAGGGTGGCTCAGGCAGAGCCTTCGTCGATTGTGAGGACTTCTGTCATTGTTGGTATGATTTCGAGAATACTGACGACCACATGGTGGAGGCTCGAACCTATCAGTGTGACAACGGTCATCTGCTCTTTGCCGTCATTCTTGCGGAGGGTAAGCCGAAGGGAAAGTATTTCTGTTGCTTCTACGACTACAACCCCAAGACATCGAAGCTCACGCCAAAGGACGAGCCGTTTATTGATTTCCGCCCCTTCTGGCCAGGCTCGCATATCACCTATGCCCTCGGCGAAGGCTATCTCCAAGTCATTCTGGTCATAGAGAGTGCCCCAGGCATCGCGACGCAATACACGCATTACACCTTCAACGGCAAGCGCTTCGCCTACGATCACCTCGACGCCCTTGGCTACGCCGCCTATGATGAATCCGAAGAAGAGGAGGAGTGATTATCCGCTGTTTTTCCTTCTTTTGATGTAAAAGCCCTTTACAAAAGGCCTCTCAAAACTCGCGTATTTCTCATCAACCTGTCTTTCGGCCGCAAATACGCGAGTTTTGAGGCATTAGCGACAAACGTCTGATACTGAGAGATTTGCATTGCTTTTAGGCATTATGAACGTTTGTAATCGTCTCCTTTTCATTTACCCCCGCCACTTTATGGTCGTTCTGATGCCTTCCATGACAGTAAACTATGCTTTGTACGACAGTTGCTGATGCTTACTATACCCCTATAACAGGCATCAGCAACACTCTTACTTAGCATCTTAACGACCCCAAACTGCCATCTCTACCAAAATCCTTCATCTTTTTAGCCCCCAATCGCCTTATTCCCTTTCTATTTCGCACAATTCTGATGCCCCTTTTTCAGGCAATCTTTCTTGACAATCACCTGTAATCCATAACTTTGTACCACTCACAATGAGCCTATGTTTGGATAGGCGAAGCTCTTATGGTAAGTAGTATGCAAACCCTTTCTGCTGGTAGTTTGAAGGCACTAAACCCAACCTCCATTCCGTTGTTTCAATCAGTCTGCCGTATGTTCCCTTTTCAATTCTCGAGAGAATTCAAGACTTTACTGCCTTCAAACTCCGGTTTTAAAGCCTTCAAACCTCTCAATTCTCTCGAGAATTCATCAGCCCCCTCTGTCCTTCCTCCCAGAAGCCACACTACATCCCTCGACTTTAGTCCCTTCAAACTCCTAGAAATCAACGCTTTAGCCTTTGCGAAATTCTTCGTTGCGAAAATTTTCGCAATGAAGAATCAATAACCTATAAGTATAGTCTTTTGGGCGCAGAAATGCCTGACCCTTCTGCGCCCTTTTAGAAGTGTTTCCAGACCCATGATTCTTTTCATTTGATAGTTTTACGTCCATTCTCGATATAAATACCATGTTGTGGTTGTTTTACTTTTCGTCCTTGAAGATCGTAATAATATGAGTTATGGGGTTTAAGGTATACGGGATGGATGGCTGATGACGGACTGTTTAACTTGGCAATGCTGATGCCTGCAGAGTTATACAAACTGAGCCAAAGGAGATCGCGGCGGTTATCTGTAATGAGGCAGATAACGTCATTATTACCCAGTCCGCTATTATGGGTGTTGTAGATGCGCCAGTTATCTTTGCCGTCAAAGCTGGTGAGACCAACATTTCCGAAGGTTGCCATCCAGAGGTGGTCTTCTTTGTCGATAGCAATATCCATAATGGTATTGCTGGGCAGTAAAGAGTTGTTGGTGTTCCAATGTTTCCATTCTGAACCGTCAAAGCAGAAAAGACCATCACCACTGCCCTGTCCTATTTCTCGCCAATCACTATCATCACCACAGCAGAACCATAGTTTGTTTTTGCTGTCAACGGCAAGGCCACGGACAAGATTTGTTGTCATTGGTGAGTTAAGCTTGTTGTATTCTGTCCACGTTGTACCGTCGAACATATATAGTCCCTGATTGTCGGCCCCACACCATAAGCGATCGTTTTGGTCTATAGCCAGTTCCCAGACATTATTGCTCTTCAGCGGTGAATTGCTGCGATCGTAGCATGTCCATGCAGAGCCGTCATAAAGATATAGTCCCTGCTTTGTTCCTGCCCATAGACGGTTGTTCTTGTCAGTTGCCAAGATATTCACGGAGTTCTTTTCCAGAGGTGAGTTGTCTGTGGTGAAATAGGTTGTGTCGCGCTCGGTTATCTTGACAAGGCAAGTGTCCGATTCCCACAATCCTGCCCAAGTGCATCCATCGTTAGTAACGGCAAGGCCTAAAACCCGGTGTTCCCAAGCATTTGGCTTATAGAACAAACAACTCCACCTATCATCAGCATCATACTTCAGCAGAGACTCATGTGTAGCAATCCACACATTGCCTTTACTGTCGACGACGGAGCTGAAGGACATCGTATTGGTTGTCATTGGATTGTCTGCCAGACTGATGTGTTCAAACAGTCCGTTGGCATAGCAGAACAATCCGTCGCCACGGGTACCAATCCATATTATGCCGTTGTCAATGAGAAGATCGCTAATAATTTTGTCGGTGGGAACGTTATAGCTGGTAAACGTAAGCCCGTCGTATTTGAAAAGTTTGGTGCCACAACCAAACCAGATATTGCCATCATTATCAGCAGATATGCCATAAACCTCGTTGGTAGGAATAGGACTGTTCTTGTTGTTGAAATAAGTGAATCCATTTTCATCATATCGGGCTATGCCATAACGTGAACATATCCAAACGTTTCCGCTTTTGTCTGTGTCTAATTTATAAATGTCAGACAGATCGATAGAGATTGTTTCTATTTGCCCGTCTTTCGTAATACGACCAAACGGAGCATCTGTCGGTCCCTCACAACCAAACCAAATAGCCCCCTTGTCGTCTGGTTTTAAAGCACTGAAAGCAAGAAAAGAGAGCCACTCAGAATTTGGCGTGGTGAACGCCTCCCAGTTCTTTCCGTCATATTTATAGATGTAGTAGAGGCCTCCCACCCAGAGATTACCTTCAGTATCGAACGCCATTTCTTCGAAATACTGGTCAGACAAAAACGGGCTGTTGCTCATGTCGTAGTTAGTAAAATACTGGCCGTTGTATTTGGAAATGCCATAGTTCATAGTTCCAATCCACACATTACCATCGCGATAGGCAATACCTATCGTGTTATTGTCACCCAGACCGTCTGTACAAGTGAGAAGCGTATTATCTCCAGTCTGCTTATTGTGCTTTATCAGTCCGCCTTCTGTCGTCAGCCAGATGTTATTACCATCGTTCACCATCTTGCGTACCCAATTGTGGGAAGTTAAGCTCTGCCAATCAGACAATTGTGCCTGAGCATGAAGCGCAACGGCCGCAACGGCCCAAAATACGATTATTAGTTGTTTCATTTTTTATGTTAATTACTATGTTTGTGATAGATAACTTTTGAACTCACATTATTTAAATGCTATAACTCTTTTTATATAATAACCAAAAAGAGGTGAAAAGACTGCATCAAAAAGCGTTAAAGTTTCATAAACAACCTCATTTTTGTTGTGTAAAGAGGGTAAAATATCTATTTCCACCCTGAATTTGTAAAAAAGGCGGAACTGTTCAATGCTTATTTGAAGCTAGGTTACCGCCAAGTGACCATTACAAAAACAAGCACAAACAGCCCACGCCTAATGACGCGAGCCTTTTGTCTGCTTGTTCTCTTTGTAATTGAATGTTTGGCGGTATTCAGCTTCAAAGAACAAGAGCAAAAGCTCAAATCTAAATTTCAAAACATACGAACAGAAACGCTATTCTGTAAGTTAACTACGTTGACTTTCTTCACGGCTCAGCCAATTATGCAAGCATATTGGCATTCGCTCCTTCGAAAGTAAATAATTTGTTTGTTAATTCTCTGTGACCTCGTGAGGCTGAGCCTCAGCAAAGGAGCTCGGTTAGCATTGTTCGTTTTGTTTCAACTTCATTGGCAATTATGTTTTAAAGGGTTTAACATTGCTATATTTGTTTGATGATGTCATCTAAACCGATTACTTCTATTTTGGGGAAGTCAATCCTTTTGAGTATATCGAAATGGCTATCTTCCGTTACTACGAATTTTGCATTAGAAGCAACAGCACAATCCACAAACTTATTATCATCAGGATCTGCTTCTATCAATTTGAAACGGTAAAATGGATTCACGAAAACCGTAAATGGGTTATTGGTTATTACTCCAAGGGCAGACTCAGCAAATTCAGGACTGGTATAACGCTCCAGAATTTCTGCGTACTCTTCCAGAATCTCTGTTGATACGCACAGTTCATTCCTACCATCAAGCAACGAAAGCCACAAATCGTGATAACGACTGCGGCGGGAGATGCATTGGAGAAGGCTGTTTGTATCAATGACCAGTCTTGACATCGCTGTGTTTTATTTTGAATGCAAATCCATGTGGCGAAGATCATCAAGTTTTTCCTGATTCAGAATACCCTCGTCCCAAAGATGGTCAGATTCTGCATCAAGTCGCTCTTGAAAATGACGAGTTAATACGGCCTGTATTTCACGAGCATACTCCTCACTATTGTTGAAGGAAAAAAGCTTCAACAGATGCATTTGTGTGGGATTTAATACAGTTGTTTCCATAAATACAATATTTATTGTTGGCAAAGATAAGAAATATTTCCGAAACATGCAAGGATTAAGGGAAAAAGTTTCATTGTTTCTTGCCGGTATCGGCAAAAAGCGGGCTCTTTTCAGCAAGAATTAGCAAATAAACTTGCCGATAGTCAGTATCGGAGGGTGATGCCTTCGGAGGTGACTTCGAGAGTGGCCTTGGCACCAGTAAGGAGAGGGAAGTTGCGAAGATGGGCGTGGCCTACGGGGAAGTCGTAACAGACGGGGATGTTGTAGTGGCGAAGGTATTCGTGGAGCATCTCGTACATATCGTCAAAACCGTTCTCTGGATGTTTGTACTTGTTGAACTGGCCCACGATGATGCCTCGGACGTTGGGTAGCAGGCCTCGCATCTCCATATTGTGGAGCATACGATCCACCTTGCTCATCCCTTCGCCTGTATCCTCCATAAATAGGATGATGCCAGGCAATAGCAAGGGATCGAAGTCGGAGCCAGCGAGATCGTTGTAGACAGACATATTACCACCCACGACGATGCCCTCTGCCCTACCCTCGACATTGAGCGGATGAGGTGCTATACGGTATTCTGGCAAGTCGCCTTGCAGCATACGACGCAGACATTGGCTAACGGTATCATTGCCCTCATAAGTTATCAGAGCGTGACACATCGAGCCGTGAATGCCCTTTACCCCTGCCCTCGCCTCAGCACAAAGCAATGCTGTTATATCGCTGAAGCCAATGATGAGTTTGGGATATTGGCGCAGGGTATCAAGAGACAAACGGGTGAGCAGATGGGTTGCCCCATCGCCACCTCTCGAACACATAATCGCTTTGATTGATGGCTCTTTCAGGGCCCAAAGCAGATCTGATAGTCGTTCGTCGATGGTACCTGCAAAGCCGTGATAGTCGTTGAGGGTATTCTTCCCTATGACACAATGATAGCCCCAGCTTTCGAGTGTCCTGATGCCTCCGTTGATGGTTGTCGTATCTGTCGCACTTGAGGGCGAGATGATGGCGATGGTGTCACCTTCATGCAAAAACTGGGCTTGGACAACAGTCATCCAGCCCAGTAGCATCAACAGCAGGATTCTTTTTTTCACGCAGACACCTTCTTTTTAGCCCTTACCATACACCAGACGCCAAGGATGATGAAGGGTATGGAGAGGATCTGACCCATGTCGATGGGCAGCGAGGCCTCGAAAGCTTCCTGAATCTCCTTGGTGTATTCGATGAAGAAGCGGAAGGTGAAGATATAGGTCAGACAGAAGCCGAAGTACCAGCCTGTGCCGATCTTCTCCGGCATCCGCTTATGCAGATACCACATGATGGCGAAGAGGATGGCGTAGGCGATGGCCTCGTAGAGCTGTCCTGGATGGCGAGGCATCATATCGACACGCTCGAAGATAAAGGCCCAGGGCACATCTGTAATCTTGCCGATGATCTCAGAGTTCATGAGGTTGCCCAGGCGGATGAAGCAGGCTGTGGTGCCTGTGGCTATGGCGATGTTGTCGAGTACCGTCCAAATGCTCAGTTTCGTGTTGCGGACATAGAGCCAGAGGGCAATCATCAAGCCCAGCGTACCACCATGCGAAGCCAGTCCTGCATAGCCTGTCAGGAAGAAGCCAAATGTCTCGCCTAGCCAGCTGCCGTCATTGCCGATACGGATAGGCAGCAGCATCTCCACAATCCCCTGCCATGAGGTCAGGAAGTCCTGTGGCTGATAGAAGATGCAATGCCCCAGACGAGCCCCAATCAGGATACCCAAGAAGCAGTAGATGAAGAGAGGGTCGAAGAGTTCGTCCTTGATTTGTTGCTCCTTGTACAGTCGCTTAACCACGAAATAGGCCAGCGCCAAGCCGATGATCCACATCAGTCCATACCACCGTACCACAATGAACGATAGGCGGAATGCCACCAAGTCCGGATCCCAGACAATATAAAGAAGGTTATTTATCATTGATGTCATGTTATTTATATCAAGAATTAGAGAATTAGAGAATTATTTAATCGTTGATAGAAGTTATCATGATTAGGGATGAACTTATATTCGAGACTTGTTGTGCCAAAGTTAAGGAGCAGACCTAATTGATGGTGACCCACATGAAGATAGTTGATGAGTTGCGATTCGAATTCGCCCGTAATCTCACTAAAGGCTTTAAGTTCCACACCTATCTTGCCATAACAGAGGAAATCATAATAGAAGTCATGTTCGAGTATCACGCCATGAAAGCTAAGTGCAATATGTTTCTCCCTTTCATAAGGGATATTGTTCTCTTGTAGCAAAACCTCAAATGCATCTTGGTAAACCTTTTCCTTAAAACCACATCCAAGTTCACGATGCAGCTGCATCGCTATTCCTAACAGCTGTTTTGATTCTTCTTTATAGATGTAGTCAGGCATATAAATTCTCTAATTCTCAAATTCTTGATCTTTAAAATCAAACATTGAACCTGAAATGCATGATATCACCATCCTGAACCACGTAGTCCTTGCCCTCGACGGCGAGCTTGCCTGCCTCGCGGACAGCGGCCTCGGAACCGTACTGGATATAGTCGTCGTACTTGATTACCTCGGCACGGATGAAACCCTTCTCGAAGTCTGTATGGATGACACCAGCGCATTGCGGCGCCTTCCAACCCTTCTTATACGTCCAGGCCTTCACCTCCATCTCTCCAGCGGTGATAAAGGTCTCGAGGTTCAGTAGGGCATAGGCCTTCTTGATGAGACGGTTCACACCACTCTCCTCCAGGCCGAGCTCCTCGAGGAACATCTGCTTGTCCTCGTAGCTCTCAAGTTCTGCGATATCCTCTTCCGTCTTGGCAGCGATCACCATCATCTCTGCGCCCTCTTCCTGAGCCAACTCCCCTACCCTCTTGGTAAAGTCATTACCACTCTTGGCATCAGCCTCGCCCACATTGCAGACATAGAGCACAGGCTTCGACGTCAGCAGGAAGAGATTGCGGGCACAGTCTTGTTCGTCCTTCGACTCGAACTCCACCACACGGGCATTCTTGCCCTGATCCAGCGCCTCCTTATAGGCCTTTAAGACCCCAAACTCCAGTTTGGCGTCCTTATTGCCAGCAGCTGCAGCCTTCTCCGTCTTGGCCAGACGGCTCTCGATGGTCTCAAGATCCTTCAGCTGCAGTTCGGTATCGATGATTTCCTTATCACGGATGGGGTCGATCGTGCCATCGACATGGGTGATGTTCTCATCCTCAAAACAACGCAAGACGTGGATGATGGCATCCGTCTCGCGGATATTTCCTAAGAACTTATTGCCTAAGCCCTCACCCTTCGAGGCGCCTTTCACCAGACCAGCGATGTCTACAATCTCACAGGTGGCAGGCACGATGCGGCCAGGATGCACCAATTCGGCGAGCTTCGTCAGTCGCTCGTCAGGAACGGTAATCACACCAACATTGGGTTCTATCGTACAAAAGGGGAAATTTGCTGCCTGTGCCTTCGCACTCGACAGGCAGTTGAACAAAGTGGACTTACCCACATTCGGGAGTCCCACAATACCACATTTTAATGCCATTTTCTTCTATAAACGTTTATTTCTGGGTGCAAAGGTACGATTAAGTAAGCAAAAAACCAAAATAATTGGTGGAAATTGCTTATCTTTGCACCCAA
>JAEETC010000283.1 GCA_016286585.1 Prevotella sp.
TAATTAAAAAAGGTAATAGCGCAAAGGAATAGCTAAATTAGAATCTTTAGTTAAAAATAACATAGAACAAAGAATTAAATTATCAAAAAAAAAATTTGATGTTTGTACTTTATGAAGTGGTATAATAATATTTTTAAAAAAAAGAACATGTTCTTCTCTTAAAGGAATAGCAAATCCAGAAATAATAGAAGCCATAATATATAATAATTCAGAAGCATCATTAAATTTATGAATTTCATGAATTAAAAGATGAAAACAATCAGTAATTGGTTTTAATAAGTGAAGATAAATTTTCAAAATAAATTATTCAAATTCAAGAAGTTAAATCTACTTTATCTTTAGCAAATACAGATTTTATTATAAATGTAAATTATGAAAAAAGAGAAATGAAAAGGGGAAAAAAAAAATAAAAATTATTATTTATTCTTTATTAATATTTCAATTAAAGAAAATAAACATTTAGCTTTAAATAAATATGAAAATGAACATTTTAATACAAAAATAGATAAAGAAAATTCAAATCAAGATTCTTCTTCTCGAACTTCAAAAAGTGAAATTGATAAAATAATTCATACAACAATGAATCAAAAACTTTTATATTCAAATAAATTATCAACATATCTTTTAAAAAAAAATATTTTAATATTAAATTTTATTTTCAAAAAAAACAAAATAAAGATGATGAAATGAGTAAATTATTAGAAGATGAAGATAATAAAAAAAAAACAAATTTCAAAAATTTTAATCACACAAATTCAATTACTCATAAACAATTAAAAAATAATTTATCATTATCAGAAAGTTTTTTAAATCTAAATAATAAAACAAATGAGCCAAATGATTTAAAACAATATTTAATTAAACATATAGAAATAAATTCTCTTAATATTAAAGGATTTAAAAAGGATTTACTTATTATAGTGAACAAAATAATATCTCATGTAATTATCACAAATAAAAGTGATTATAAGGAAAAAGAAAAAAATAAAATATTAGAAGACCAACATTGAAAAAAATTATCACCTTCTTTATAAATTTACAAGAAATAATAAAAGATAAGTATTTTTTGAGTTGTGTAGATGATGAGAAATTAGAAGAATTATTAGAAGATATTGAATTAAAGGATAAAAATAATTCTGAAGAATTAATAAAAAGATTAGATGAATTAAAGAAATTAAAATTTGAAAATCAAGATAATACAGATTATTCTATTTTAGATATATATTTAAATGAATGGCACAAAAAATATAATGAATTTTATAATAAAACACTTAAGACTATTATTTAAAATATTTTTAATTTTTATTAATTTATATATAACTTAAATTAAAAATTATATTTATATAAATGGAATCAATGAAACAACATAATACATCAATTCAAAAACAATATCAACAATATTTAATTAAATTATCATCTGATTCAGATTTAGTCAATATAATAATAGAAAAAGAGAATACAATTTATGAATCTAATTTTAATTTACAATCTTTACATCAACATCAATTATTCATTTCAAGTTTAACAATACAAAAAATTATTGAATTAATTGATATGAATAAAATAGAAATTAAAGAAGAAAATAAGAATTTAAAATTAATTTTAATTTCTACTTTACCAAATCATTCTAATGTTGAATTAAATTTACTAAAAAAAAATAGAATATCAAATGAAATGATTGATGAATCACAAGGATTCCATAAAATAAAAGATAAGCATAAAATTCAATTAAAAAGTTGTAATTTAAAAAATATTACTTCAATTCATTGTCATAATGCTTTTATTAATTCAGTATCTATTTTTCCTTCAGGAAATATTATTTCTACTTCTAAAGATAAATCAATTATAATTTATGATATTTTTTTTAAAATTTTACAACATATTCAAAATGCACATGATGATTGGATTCTTTATGTTGAAGTTAAAGATGAAAATAATTTTATTACTTGTTCTTATGATCAAAGTATAAAATCATGGATTAAAAATAATAATGAGTTTAAAATTAATAAAATTATTAATAATGCTCATGATAAGGCAATAATAAAAGTAATATATTGTTCAAATAATAATTTAATTTCATGTTCATGGGATGAAACAATTAAAATATGGAAAGAAAATAATAATTATGAAAATATTAAAATATTAAAACATTCTGATTATATATATTCATTATTATTATTAGAAGATAAAAATATTTTAATATCTTCTGGAAGAGATGGAACTAAATTATGGAATTATAATGAAATAAATAATATTTATTTAATTAAAGAATTTAAAGAAACTTATTGTGGATGGAATGAATCATTATGTAGACTTAATGATGATATAATTATTGTTACAGATAAAGAAACTCATTCATTAAAATTAATTTCAATATCTAAAAAAGAAATAATTAAAATAATTGATAATCCATTTAGATGTTTGGGAATAAGTTTAATTGAAAATAAAGGAATATTTTTAGTTGGAGGAGAAAGTGGAGATATAAGAATATATAGAAATGATAATTATGAATGTATTCAAGAAATTGAAGAGGCTCATAATGATGATATTAATGGTTTTATTGAATTAAAAGATGGATCAATTGCATCATTTTCTTGGGATGAAACAATAAAAATATGGAGTTTCTAATTTTATTATTGGTTTATTTTCTTTAATTATTTTTGATTAAAAATTTAGTTTTTAAAAATAAGGGTCAAAAAAATTAAATATTAATTGATTTTATTTTTATTGAATTTAATTTTAAAAATTTTAACCCTTAAACAAACTTTTAAAAAGCCAAAAAAAATAAATTAAATAAATATAAAAATCAT
>JAEETC010000284.1 GCA_016286585.1 Prevotella sp.
AGGAACATGGCCAGCGTATGAGGCAGCGCTGCCCACTCCATACGAAGCGTGTGCCACTTGATCACCTCAATCGACATGACCACAGCCAGCGCCAGCACCACGGGATAGAACCAACGGGAGTCCATCAGCCGTTGCGCACGATCCCAATAACGGTGCACGAGGGTACCATAGAGGAAGAAGGGGAAGTAACGGAACATCTCCACAAGGCTACTATAGTTGAGAAACTCGTTCTGTGGCCCCTTATGCCCTAAGGCCCAGGAGAAATAGCGGGGCAGGTAGCAGGTCTCGAAGAGGCAGAGCGAGATGATGAATAACAACGTGATGGGAATCCACGAACGGATGCGCAGTTTGCTCTCCATATAGCTGAACAGATAAAACGTCAGGAGCATGTAGAGCAGCACAAGCGTGAACCAGTAGCCTGCCTTCATCGACGAGGCGAGGGCCTCCGTCAGACTCGGCACGAACGGCGTGGTGGGAATCATGGCCAGGAACAACAGAAAGAACACGATGGTGGGGATGAGTTGCACACGCATCTTCTTCAGCGACAGCTCACCAAGGGTTCTGACATTCCACACACGACTCGCCTTATAGGCTAGGAAGCCGCTGATGAAGAAGAACAATGGCATGCGGAAGAGCAGGAAGAACTGAAGGGCAGCAGACCAGCGTATCTGCATGCCAAACGACTTCAGGGCCACGTGGTTCATCACGACGAGAATCATCGTGAAACCCCGCAGGGCATCGAGCCAACCCAAACGTGGCTTACGTAAAGAATTCAAGTTCTCCGACATGTAGCGACAGTTTATTCAAATCAGGCAATTGCATATAGTCACCATAGAGATGGCGCAGGTGGGCATCGGCATCCTTAGGTACAGGAAACTCATATCCCTCGAACTCATGGGTGGTCAGGGGAAAGATCTCCTTGGCGTAACGGGGGTTGTGGAAGGGGATGCCCATGCCGCTGGTGATCGTTTTTCGAGGAAAGAGGAAGGAGGAAAGAGGAAGGAGAATACCCAAGAGACCACGTAAGCAGGGGAAAAAGACCTTGTTGTTGAGGTCGAAGATACGACGGACCTTCTTGATGGCCTTCTGGTCGTCTGTGCTTGTGCGCCAGATCTTGTACATGTGACCCACACTCTTCTCCGTCAGCTTATGGAGCCAGATGGGGTGCTGCTCCACAGGCAGGATATCGATGAAGATGCCCTGTTCCTTCCACATACGGTCGTAGCCGTTCTGCTCCAGCATACGGGAACGACGATCGCGTATCTTGGTAAAGAAGAAGAAGTAAGCGGGGTCTGTCTTGTCGTTCTGCAGGGCGAGCCAATCTGGCAGTTCGTCAGGCAACACCTGCAGCAATCGCAGATAGTCCTTGCGCAGCATCTCGATGTCAAGATCGTCGTCCCAGGGTATGAAACCATTGTGACGAAAGGCTCCAATGAGCGTGCCGCTGCTGAGCCAGTAGGGGATGTCGTGCTTCTTGCATATCTTGTCCACCTCGACGAGTATCTCGAGCATCCTCATCTGCTGGCGCCTCAACAGAGAGCCGTCAGGGTTGAATCGCTTTCTCAGTTCTTCGTTTGTCATCGGCTGCAAAATTACTAAATAAACCGCAGATTGCGCAGATTATCTCCGAATTATTATAAAAAAAGCCATAGATTACACAGATTTTCTCAGAGTTATTTGTATCTTTGCACCGATTATGAAGCATCCCGCCAAGACAGACGTAGCCGTGCTGCTGCTGTTCTTCACTCGCAGCGACACGTTCCGACAGGTCTTTGAGGCTGTGCGCCAGGCACGGCCCTCCATGCTCTTGCTCTATCAGGACGGACCACGTGACGAGCGTGACAAGCCAGGTATCATGGCCTGTCGCGAGATCGTGAGCGACGAGGAGATAGATTGGGAGTGCGAGGTGCATCGTCGTTATCTCGACCATAACGAGGGCTGCGACCCTTCTGGCTTCCGTTCTCACCAATGGGCCTTCTCGTTGGCAGAGAAGGTCATCGTGCTCGAGGACGACGTGGTACCTGCACAGTCGTTCTTCCCTTTCTGCAAGGAGATGCTCGACCGCTATGAGCATGACGAACGCGTGTCGATGGTGGCAGGCTTCAATATCGACGAGGAGACGACAGATTGTGAGGAGAGTTATTTCTTCACCACCGCCTTTAGCATCTGGGGTTGGGCATCGTGGCGACGCGTGGCCCAGCGCTGGGATCCCACCTATGGTTTCATGCACGACCCGAAAAAGGTGAAAAAGTTAGAAAGTGAAAAGGTGAAAAGACATCTGCGTAGTGACATGCTCCAGATGTTCCGCGATCACAGTCAAAGCGGCAAGGAATACTTCGAGACCATCTACTGGGCCGATATGCTGTTGCACGACAGTCTCGCCATCATGCCACAGAAGAACCAGATCAATAATATCGGACTCATGGCCGACTCCACCCACTTCTCTGCAGAGTTGAAGACCACGCCCCATCGTCTGCGCCGTATCTTCACCATGCAGCGCCACGAACTCACGTTCCCCCTCTGTCATCCGCAAGAGGTTATAGAAGACAAAGCCTATCTGGAAAGGCTCTACAAGGTGAACGCTTGGAACCATCCTTGGATCAAGATCGGAAATTCTTTGGAAGAATTGCTGCTGAACCTGCGCTACGGACAGTTCCGACACATCTGGCAGTCGCTGACGCGTCGTGTCCGTAAATGGACAGGCGCAGAGCGCCACGCCTAATGTTCAATGATCAAACCGTTGCTTGGATGGGCGACAGGAGGAAGTCCGTCAGCAGCCAGCCGTTATAAGCCAGCAGA
>JAEETC010000080.1 GCA_016286585.1 Prevotella sp.
TCGTTTGCGTATCTCAAGGATAATTCGTACCTTTGCCGAAAATTACAAGAAAACATCTGACTGACATGCCGAAAGAGAATATTACCATCAAGGATATCGCGGCCCGTGCCGGCGTATCAACGGGAACAGTGGACCGTGTGCTGCACAAGCGTCCCAACGTGAGCAAGAGTGCCCTCGACAAGGTAAACAAAGCCTTGGAAGAGTTGGACTATCGCCCGAACATGTATGCCTCTGCCCTCGCCTACAACAAGACGTACAATTTCTACGTGGTGCTTCCCAAGCATGAACAGGAGGCCTACTGGGACGAGATTGAGGAGGGAGCACAGGCCTGCACCGACTTCCGCAGAGACTTCGGCATCAACCTCAAATTCGTTTACTATGAGCGCTTCAACAATGCAGCCTTCACACGGATGGTACGTGAGTTCTTTACGGCCAAGATCGACGGAGTCGTAATCGTGCCGACAACACTGGAGCAGACATCGCGTTTCACAGAGAAACTGACTGAGCGACAGATTCCCTACGTACTGCTCGACTCATACATGCCCGATCTGAAGCCACTCACTTTCTTCGGTCAGGACTCGTTTGCCAGCGGATACTTAGCCGCCAAGATGCTGATGCTCATTGCAGGCAAGGAGAAGGAAATCGCCCTTGTAAAGCAGACACGCGACGGCAAGGTGGGTTCGAAGCAGCAGGCCAACCGTGAGACGGGATTCCGTCACTACATGGTAGACCACTTCCCTGACATCAAGATTGTGGAAGTAGACCTGCCGCTGGACGAGGAACATAAAGAGTACGACAACATCCTGGAGTCATTCTTCATGGAACATCCGCTGGTTCACCATTGCATCACATTCAATTCGAAAGCACACCTCGTAGGACAGTTCCTTCAGAAGACCAACCGCCGCAATGTGCAGATCATGGGTTACGACATGGTGCCGAAGAACGAGGAGTGTATCCGTCAGGGCAGTATTTCCTTCCTCATTGCCCAGCATGCCTATCAGCAGGGCTACTCCAGTGTCGATGCCCTCTTCAATGCCATCGTCATGAAACGAGCCGTGAATCCCGTCAACTATATGCCTATCGAAATCCTGACAAAAGAAAACGTGGACTTCTATCGCAGGACGGCAATTTGATGTTTACAGTAGATGATTACTAAAACAAAATATAAGGAAAAATGGAACAAGCTACTTATTTAAGAATTAATCCGGCAGACTCAGTCGTAGTATGTCTGCAACCGAAGAAGAAGGGAGAAATCATCGAGGTGGACGGTCAAAAGATCGTCCTGAACCAAGACACACCCGCTGGTCACAAGGTGCTCATCAAAGACACAAAGACTGGCGAGAATATCATCAAATACGGCTATCCTATAGGACATGCCCGTGAAGACCTAAAGGCTGGTGACTGGGTGAACGAGAACAACCTGAAGACCAATCTCTCTGGTACTCTTGAATATACCTATAGCCCTGTAAACGAAGAACTTAGTATAAAAAAGGAGAATCGCACCTTTAAAGGATATGTAAGAAAGAATGGGGACGTTGGTGTTCGCAATGAGATTTGGGTAGTCCCCACCGTCGGCTGTGTGAACGGCATTGCAGAGCGCCTGGTGAAGGAACTGAAGCGTGAGACCAAAGAAGAAGGTATCGACGCCATCTATGCCTGGCACCATAACTTTGGCTGTTCACAGCTCTCCGGCGACCATGAGAACACCCGTAAGGTACTGCGTGACATCTGTTTGCACCCCAATGCAGGAGCCGTGCTGGTGTTGAGCCTCGGCTGCGAGAACAACCAGCCCGACGACTTCATGGCCATGTTAGGCGATTACGACAAGGATCGCATCAAGTTACTCGTCACCCAGAAGGTAGAGGACGAAATGGAGGCAGGTATGGAGATTCTACGCAACCTCTACGAGATTGCCAAGAAGGATCAGCGTGAGGAGGTGCCGGTGAGCAAACTCCGCGTCGGCCTGAAGTGTGGTGGCAGCGATGGTTTCTCAGGCATCACCGCCAACCCGCTGGTGGGAGAGTTCTCCGACTGGCTGGTGGCACAAGGAGGCACATCGGTACTGACTGAGGTGCCCGAAATGTTTGGTGCAGAGACTATCCTGATGAACCGCTGCCGTACGGAAGAGCTGTTCAATCAGACAGTCTCGATGATCAATAACTTTAAAGAGTATTTCCTTTCCCATGGTGAGCCTGTGGGTGAAAACCCCAGCCCAGGCAACAAGGCCGGTGGCATCTCCACCCTTGAAGACAAAGCTCTCGGTTGTACACAGAAGTGCGGTAAGGCGCCTGTCAGTGGGGTAATGGAATATGGCGACCGTCTGCAGAACACTGGTTTGAACTTGCTCTCTGCTCCTGGCAACGATCTGGTTGCCGCTACAGCTTTGGCATCATGCGGTTGTCATATCGTGCTCTTTACTACAGGCCGTGGAACCCCCTTCGGCACATTTGTCCCGACCATGAAGATTGCAACGAACCCAGATCTGGCAAGACGGAAAAAGAACTGGATCGACTTCTCTGCCGGCCAATTGGTAGAAGGTCGTACAATGCCAGAACTCGTGCCCGAGTTCATCGACAAAGTGCTGTCTGTAGCCAGCGGTGAGAAAGCCCAGAACGAGGTCAATGACTATCGCGAGATTTCCATTTTCAAGAACGGAGTCACGTTATAGTTTATAATATAAGGTTTATCGTTTATAGATGAGGAAGGGGCTGATAGCTTTATCACCACTCATGGTGTTCATCGTATTTTATCTAGTCACCAGCATCATTGCTGGTGACTTCTACAAAATACCCATCACCGTGGCCTTTATGGTATCAAGTGTGTATGCCATCGCCATCTTCAGTGGGCGTCCTTTGAAACACAGGATTGACACCTACAGTCATGGAGCTGCCACCGAACAGATGATGCTCATGATCTGGATCTTCGTACTGGCAGGAGCCTTTGCACACTCTGCGAAGGCAATGGGCAGCATTGATGCCACCGTGAATCTGACGCTCGCCCTGTTACCGCCACAGATGATTCTGGCTGGCATGTTCATGGCCGCTTGCTTCGTGTCGATCTCTATCGGCACCAGTGTAGGTACCATTGCCGCCCTTGTGCCCATAGCAGCGGGTATTGCTGGTGAGACAGGCACCAACGTAGCCATGATGACAGCCATCATTGTCGGAGGAGCATTCTTCGGTGATAATCTCTCCTTTATCTCCGATACCACCATCATGGCTACACAGACACAAGGTTGTCGTCTCAGCGACAAATTCCGGGTCAATGCCTTTATTGTCTTCCCTGCCGCCATTCTGGTATTGGTGGGATATCTCTTCATGGGAACAGATGTCAGCGCTCCCCAAGAGACGGCTCCTGTGGAATGGATGAAGGTCATGCCCTATCTCATAGTACTGACAACAGCCATCTTTGGCATGAACGTCATGGCGGTACTCACCCTGGGTATCGTGCTGACGGGTATTATCGGTCTGTTATCGGGTTCGTTCGATATCTATGGATGGTTCGGTAGCATGGGCGAAGGCATCCTTTCGATGGGTGAACTGATTATTGTGACGATGATGGCCGGAGGCATGCTTGAGCTGATCCGTCAGCAGGGAGGCATCGACTTCATCATCCGTCTGCTCACCCGACGTGTAAACAGCAAACGAGGAGCAGAACTCAGCATTGCCATGCTCGTCTCACTTGTCGACGTATGTACAGCCAACAACACTGTTGCCATCCTGACCGTTGGAGATATCTCAAAACGGATAGGTGACCGTTATGGTGTCGACAACAAGAAATGTGCTTCTATCCTCGACACCTTTTCCTGCACCGTTCAAGGACTCATCCCCTACGGTGCCCAGATGCTCATTGCTGCCGGTCTTGCCTCACTGAATCCCGTCAGTATCCTTCCCTTTCTCTACTATCCGTTCGTGCTGGGCATCACCGCCCTGCTCTCCATCCTGTTGCGCTATCCAAGGCGCTACTCTTAGAAGTGAAAAGTGAATAATTTGCTACCGCTATGGATATCGTTCAAAGAAATATGTTTCTGCTCCTGAGGAGCGGGGCCTTCCAGACGACGGAAGACTTAGAACCCATGTCTGCCTATAAGTGGGGCCGTCTTTACCAGTTAGCCGTCATGCATACGATCGTCCCGTATGTCTATGAAGGTATCAACCGTTGTCGTGGTCAGTTCTTCCTGCACCTGACAGCCAAACAGGAGGAAGAATGGAAACAAGCCCTTCGTGAGAATCAGGCTCAGGCCGAACAACAAAGCGACGAGATGGAAGAAGACGAACTTCTCCGTCCAGACCGTCTGACAAACCCGCTGCTCAACCACCGACTGCAGGACATTCTTGATGATGAGCATTCCGACATCCCAACCCGCCGGTTAGTACTTATCCTCATCCGCATCGTACGCCATCTTTTCAATGAAGGAATGCCTATCCGTCAACTGACGGAACTTGGGATTTTCCTCCGCAAGAATCAAGACCGCATCGACTATGTCACACTCGGAAAGTGGATAGAACAACTGCATCTCACGCAGATGATCCAGCTCATCAGCGAATTCCTGATTAAGATGTTCGGATTTACAGAAGACGACATTCCCTTCCTTCAGAAGAGGAGGGAGAAGCCGATAGAACAAATTGCCCAGGAATTGATTGAGTTTACCGATACCCGTTCGCAGAATTGGTATTTCTCCCAGCAGGACGGTGGAATCTTCGTACATAACAGCAATTCCTCTGCGACGTTCAGCCATGTACGTCGGTCTGCCCGCTATTTCCGATATTATCCATCAGAGAGCGTTACGAACTTCTTCGCTTCGTTCCTCCATTCCCTGTCACACATCGAGGAATAGAGAGATCTACTAATGGCGGAAGCGGATTTCGCGAAGGCCATGGCGCCCCATGAAACGGCTTTTGTCCACATAGCCGCTAATACCGACAATACGTCCTTTACTGGTATACTGCCACATGGTGATATCCCTTCCATCGGCCAGTACAGGTTCTTCCTCGGTGTACATGGCAATCATCAACTTATAGTCGTCGACCTGTCCCTGCAGATGCTTGTTGTAGAAGTTGCGGAAGGTATACAATAAAGGTTGCTGGCGGTATGTGCGCTCTATCATTCCCAGGAAACGGAAGAGGGAATCACAGAACTCATGGTCAGGCAGTCCGCCTGTTGTCTCAATATCAATCATCGGAATCAGATCCTGCTCCCCAGGCAGGCACTGGGTTTTGAAGTTCTCCAACTGGAGCTGCAACGGTGTCTTGGGACGGAAGAAGTGATAGGAACCAACTTTCAGGCCATAACGATGGGCCAGTTCGATATTGCGCTCATAACGCTCATCGATGCGGTCACCGCCTTCTGTCGCCTTCAGATAGACATAGGCCATTTTGGTGTTCTCGCCGACAGTCTCCCAGAAGACCTGTCCCTGATAGTGTGACAAATCAATGCCATGCACATGACCACAAGTGTCCTCACATTGGAGATATGGATCGTAGTCGGGATCGTTCAGACGAGGGTCTACTGGCACCACCACAGCCGTGCGTTTGCGACTTGTCTTCTTTTTTTTCTTAGCGACCTTATGCGTCCTGAGAGGACGTTTCTTAACCTTTGTACGATGTGCTGACACCTCGCCAATAGCCATCATAGCAACCAGCAGAGCCAGCAGGATATATATTTTTCTCATTTGTTCTAATCGTTTAATAGATGCCTCCACCTATTCTTCCACATGGTCATGAATGATCACCTTGATTCTGGAGATACGATGCCCGTCAAGCTCTGTGACCTCGAACGTGAAGTTCTTGTAGTCCAGACGCTCATGGAGTTCCGGGAAGTCGCCTTTAATCTCCAAGAGCAGGCCAGCCAGTGAGTCGGCATCACCTTCCACATCCTCAAAGGTCTCGTCATCGAGATCGAGGATCTTGAAGAAGTCGCTGAGCAGCGTCTTTCCTTCAAATATATAGGTATTGGCATTGATACGGGTATAGTTCTTTTCCTCCTCGTCGTATTCGTCGTTGATCTCTCCGACAATCTCCTCAAGGATATCCTCCAGTGTGATGATACCGCTTGTACCTCCGAACTCATCGACCACGATGGCAATGTGCACCTTGTTCTCCTGGAAGTCACGTAGCAGGTCATCAATCTTCTTTGTCTCAGGTACAAAATACGGAGGACGAATGAGAGACTGCCAACGGAATGATGACGGTTTGGAGAGATGGGGCAGCAAGTCCTTGATGTAAAGGATGCCACGGATATTATCGATGGATCCCTGATAGACGGGGATACGTGAATAATTATTCTCTACGATACATTTCAAGACATCGGGGAAGGATGACCTGAAGTCGAGGTCAACGACATCCTGCCGGCTGGTCATCACCTCCTTGGCTGTTTCATCACCAAAGCGGACGATACCTTCAAGCATATTCTTCTCTTCCCGCAACTCATCCTCATCAGTCAGTTCCAGAGCCTGTTCCAGATCGTCAACACTCAACACATGGCTTTCTTTCTGTACCACCTTCTCTGCAAGCACTCCCGACCGTATCAGCACAGATGCCAAGGGGTAGAACACTTTCCTCAATCTCATGATACCAGAAGCCGAGAAACGGCAGAAAGCCAGTGCATGCTGCCCCGCATAGACCTTTGGCATAATCTCTCCAAAAAGTAGCAGAAGGAATGTCAACAAGACGGTGATGACGATGAACTGCAGCCAATAGGCATTTCCAAAGTCTATGACATGACTAAAGAAATAATTAGAGAGCATGATAATGGTCACGTTCACCAAGTTGTTGGTAATCAGGATGGTGGCCAGCGTACGCTCTGAGTCGGAACGCAATTCGGTAATCTGACGGTCGCTCTCGTTTTTCTCCTCATCAAGCTCATTGAGATCTGTAGGCGACAGGGAAAAGAAAGCAATCTCCGAACCTGATGCATAGCCTGAAAAAATCAAAAGGATGCATGCCAGCACCCCACACACGATGGCCCCTGTCGTAGGAGCCATCAGACAGACTTCATCCAGAATTTGTTGAAGATAGTCCATGTTCAGAACGGCAGACCCTCTTCAGGTGTTTTGTCAGGCACGGGCGGTATCACAGGGTCATTTGCAGACGTCGATGTAACAGGCTTTGGAGACAGCAGTTCCATATTGTCGGCCCAAATCTCCGTGGCATAACGACGCTGGCCTTGCTTGTCATCATAAGTCGTATAACGGATACGACCCTCTATATAGAGCTTATCGCCCTTATGGACATACTTTTCCACGATTTCTGCCAAGCGCCGCCACAGAATCACATTGTGCCAGTCGGTATGGTCAGGCACCTGCGTACCGTTCTGCAGCGTATAGCCACGTTCAGTGGTTGCCATTCGGATCCTCGCCACAGCCACGCCTTGGTCTACATATCTCACCTCAGGCTCCTGCCCGACATTCCCGATCAACATTACCTTATTCATAACAATCCTCCTTTATATTATTTGGCATAACCGAGGAAACGGAAACTGAAGTTCTTTCCTTTGGCTGAGGGGAACTGACTGCGCTCATCGACACGATCGCGCAGATGTTCAATAATCCGCTCATAGCACTCCATACCAGAACTTGCTTTGACCCGTGCCACAAACAAGGTGTCACGATATTGGAACTTTCCGGTACCCGGTACAAGCAACACGCGCTTAAAATTGAGCGAGCCTTCATACCAACCCTCACAAATCTCATTCAAACGTGCCAATGCTGGTGAAGCCGACTTGGCAGGAGGCATCTCATGAACAGCCTTCTTCTCCTTGAAATCCTGCATAGTAGCAGCCTCGGTCTTGATGATAATAAAATAGACACGCGGATGGATCTTGTAACGCTTGGGATAAAACACATCGCTGGCAGCATAATCACGGATATCTGCTTCCAGCTCGGGTGTCATCTCTATCTCGTCAATCGATTTGAGGAAGTCTATAGCCTCATCTACTGTGGAAACGAGCGTTTCACGGTCAAAGTATCTAAGATATAAATTCATCTGAAAAATTGTTGTTTTCCTAATAAAAGAGCGGAAAACGGGACTCGGACCCGCGACCCCAACCTTGGCAAGGTTGTGCTCTACCAACTGAGCTATTTCCGCAGTAAAAAAGCGTGAAGAGGAGGAGACTCGAACTCCCACGTCGCAATTGACACTACCCCCTCAAAGTAGCGCGTCTACCAATTCCGCCACCTCTCCAACAAAGAGCTGAATAAAAAAGAGTGCCCAGAACAGGACTCGAACCTGCACGCCTCGCGGCACACGCACCTGAAACGTGCGCGTCTACCAATTCCGCCACCTGGGCATAAACATCAGGCCTATCCTGATGACCCTTTTTTGTTCAACAAGTGAGCGGAAAACGGGACTCGGACCCGCGACCCCAACCTTGGCAAGGTTGTGCTCTACCAACTGAGCTATTTCCGCTTGTTTTCCTTCGTGAATCTGTCGGAATTCCGCCTTCTTGAAGGAGCATTTCTCTAAATGCGGTGCAAAGGTAATGCTTTTTTTGGAACTGGCAAACTTTTTGAGCGTTTTTTTTCAAAAAAACTGCTAATCCATTCTTTTTTCGTAGTCTTCATAGCCAAATTCACGAAGGATTTCCAGTTTTCCGTCCTCATGAAGCATGCCAATGGAAGGATGACGAACGCCGTTGAACATGTTCGTCTTGACGGTCGTATAGTGGATCATATCCTCAAAGATCACCTCCTCGCCTACCTGTAATTCATGGTCAAAGTGCCAATATCCCATAAAATCGCCACTCAGACAGCTGTTGCCACCCAATCTGTAGAGGAAGTCAGTTTGTCCAGAGATTCCGGAGTTTTCAGAGTCTCCGGATACGTGCTCTGCCCCACAGACGTCAGGATAATAGGGCATCTCCAGACAGTCTGGCATGTGACAGGTGAAACTCACGTCAAGAATGGCTGTGCGGATGCCTTTGTCCTCCACAATATCGACGACGTGGGATACCAGCGGCCCAGTTTGCCAGGCAAAAGCACTACCCGGTTCCAGAATCACCTTCAGCCAGGGGTATCGCTGATGGAAGTCCTGCATCAGCCGAATGAGCAAGTCCACGTCGTAGTCCTTGCGCGTCATCAAGTGTCCGCCACCAAAGTTAATCCACTCCAGCTGCGGGAACCAACCTGCAAATTTCTCTTCGATATGGGCGAGTGTCCGTTCAAACACGTCTGCCCCACTCTCACAATGGCAATGACAATGGAAGCCGCGAATATCCTGAGGCAACGTCTCCGGCAGCTTGTCGGAAGTGACCCCAAAACGAGTGCCCGGCGCACAGGGATTATAGAGCAGCGTGCCCACCTCTGAATATTCCGGATTCACGCGCAGGCCCAACGAACAGCCCTTGGCCCGTTCATGGAACCGTTCATACTGCGACAGCGAGTTAAACGTCAGATGCGACGAACAGCCCACAATCTCATCAAACTCCTCATCGGTATAGGCAGGCGAGTAGGTATGTGCAGGGGCACCAAACCGCTCGTAGGCAAGCCTGGCCTCAAAGAGTGAGCTGGCCGTCGTAGCGTGAATGTACTCACGGAAGATGGGAAAGGTCTTCCAGAGGGCGAAAGCCTTGAAGGCCAGGATGACTTCTATATCTGCTTTCGCCGCAACACCGGCGATCAGGGCCAGGTTACGGCGAAGTTTCTGCTCTTCTATAATATAAATAGGTGTAGGCATTATTCTTTCTTGAGTGGGACAGTGAAGCTGAACGTCGATCCCTCGCCTTCTACCGACTCCACATAGCAGTCGCCGCCATTCTTGCGGGCAAAGTCCTGACAGAGTTGCAAGCCCAATCCAGAACCCTCCTCACCGCCGGTGCCATAGGTTGTCTCGCCTTTGTGGAAGATGGAACCCAGTCTGTCGGCAGCGATACCGACACCCTGGTCTTTCACGCTGACACGGGCGAAGTCTCCCTCATTGGCCATGATGATCTGGATGGTTGAGTTATCGGGAGAGAACTTGACGGCGTTCGACATAAAGTTACGCAAGACGGTCTTCAGCATATCGTTGTCGGCAGTCACCTTCAGCGGAGCGTCCGTCTTCTTCAGCTCGAGTGTGATGTGCTTCGTCTGTGCAATCACATCGAAGATCTCCACCACTCCCGGCACGATATCATTCAGGTCGAGATCCTGCAGCACCACGTTCAATCTGCCCGTCTGGCTCTTCGTCCACTTCAGCAGGTTGTCGAGCAGGTCGTGCACCTCCTCCGACTCACGGTTCGCCTGGTCAAGCAGCATATAGAGCTCAGGCCCCACCGTTTCTACCGACGCTGACTGCACCACCAGATTCAGCACCATGCGGATGCTGGCCATGGGCGAACGCAAGTCATGGGCGATGACGGAGTACATCTTATCACGGTTGCTCAGCGTAGCCTTCAGTTCGGCATTCTGCTTCTCGATGATGCGCTTGGCGGCCACGAGCGATATCTGCTGGGTGACACGCATCACAAGTTCCTCCTTATTGAAGGGTTTGGTCAGGAAGTCGTTGGCACCCACCTGGAAACCGTGCACGAGATCCTGCGGCGTGTTCAAGGCTGTGAGGAAGATGATAGGGATATCCTTGGTCTCCTCATCCTTCTTCAGGACGACTGCCGTATCAAAGCCATTGATGTCGGGCATCATCACATCGAGCAGTATCAGGTCAGGATGCTCCTTCTTGGCCACTTCGATACAAGTCCTACCGTTATTGGCCGTACACACCTGGAACTTCTCATTGGTCAGCAATATCTTCAGCAACAATACGTTACTGACGACATCGTCGACAATCAGTATCTTATAATCGCTTCGGTTTATCTTCGACTCTAAAGATTCAGCTGCTTCCATTATCGTTCTGGGTTATTCATATTTGAGTGCAAATATAGTGCAATAATTTGAATTGACCAAATTATTGCACCACTTTTTTCATGTTTCGGCCACTTTCGGCCCATGAAGCGGGATGTTACCCCTCCTTTATTCCACCGTTACCGACTTTGCCAGGTTTCTCGGCTGGTCTACGTTCTTGCCCTTGCAGACGGCCACGTGATAGGCCAGCAGCTGAAGCGGGATGGTAGCCACCAGCGGCTCCAGGCACTCCAGCACATCGGGCAGCTCGATCACCTCATCGGCAATCTTCGAGATCACATCGTCGCCCTTCGACACCAAGGCGATCACCCTCCCTTGACGGGCCTTGATCTCCTGAATGTTCGACAGCACCTTTTCGTACATGGCATTATGGGTGGCGATGACGACGACGGGCATATCCGAGTCTATCAGCGCGATGGGACCGTGCTTCATCTCCGCAGCGGGATAGCCCTCGGCGTGGATATAAGAAATCTCCTTCAACTTCAGGGCACCTTCCAGAGCCACGGGATAGCTGTAGCCGCGTCCCAGATAGAGGAAGTTATGGGCGTATGTGAAGGTACGTGCCAGATCGGCCACCTTCTCATTGGTCTGCAGCACCTCACGGATCTTCACGGGTATCTCACTCAGACCTTTCACGATCTTCAGATACTCCAGACGATCCACCGTTCCCTTGGCCTCACCCATGGCCAGCGCAATCATCGTGAGCACCGTCACCTGACCCGTGAAGGCCTTCGTCGATGCCACACCGATCTCCGGTCCCACATGGATATAGGTACCTGTGTCCGTTGCCCTGGGGATGCTGCTGCCGATGGCGTTGCAGATGCCATAGATGAAGGCTCCCTTCTCCTTGGCCAGCTGCACGGCAGCCAAGGTGTCGGCCGTCTCACCACTCTGCGAGATGGCGATCACCACATCGCCCTTGCCCACTACAGGATTGCGGTATCTGAACTCCGAGGCGTACTCCACCTCGACGGGTATGCGGCACAGCGACTCGATAATCTGCTTGCCGATAAGACCTGCATGCCACGAAGTGCCGCAGGCCACGATGACCACGCGCTTCGCATTCAGCAGCTGACGGCGGTAATCGATCAGTGCAGAAAGCGTCACATGGTCGGCCTCAACGTTCACGCGGCCTCTCATACAGTTCGTCAGGCACTCCGGCTGCTCGAAGATCTCCTTCAGCATGAAGTGCGGATAGCCACCCTTCTCGATCTGGCCGAGGTCGATATCTACCTTCTTGACCTTCAGCTCCTGCTCCTCGCCGAGGATGCTCACCACGTGCATGTCCTGTCCGCGACGGATCACGGCGATGTTGCCGTCCTCCAGATACACCACCTTGTCGGTATACTCCACGATGGGACTGGCGTCGGAACCCAGGAAGAACTCGTCTTCGCCGATACCCACCACCAGCGGACTCTGCTTACGGGCAGCGACGATCTGTTCCGGGTCACGCTTGTCGATCACGGCGATGGCATAGGCTCCAACCACCTGATAGAGAGCCACCTGCACGGCTTCCAACAGGTTGAGGTGCTTCTTCACCATGACGTATTCTATCAGCTGCACGAGAACCTCGGTATCCGTATCGCTAACGAAGGTTACGCCTTTCGCGATGAGTTTCTCCTTGATATCTGCGTAGTTCTCGATGATGCCGTTATGGATGATGGCCAGATTGTGGCTCTGCGAGTAGTGCGGGTGGGCATTACGCGACGACGGCTCGCCGTGGGTGGCCCAGCGGGTATGGGCGATGCCGACGGTACCGCTCACATCCTTGTCGCTACAGTACTCGGTCAGGTTATCCACCTTGCCCTTCGTCTTGTACACGTTCAGTTCGCCGCCAGCATTCAGCAGCGCCACACCGGCACTGTCATAGCCGCGATACTCCAGCCTGCGAAGGCCCTTGATCAGGATGGGATATGCATCCTTCTTACCGATATATCCTACGATTCCGCACATATTTGTCTCTCAGTTTTTCTCTACATAATTAATAATTGGCCGCAAAATTACGAAAAAACCATCAAACCGCCAAAAGAAAAAAAACATTTTTTACAACAAAACAGCGGTTAGTGACACAATGAAAGCAAAACCCGTCGGCTCGTGTCAAAATGAAAGGGCAGCGGCTCCCGCCGCCACCCCTCTGTCACCTTTTCACCCATCAGATCGGGCCCAGGCCCATGCAACTGGTCGTGCCCAGTGCCGTCAAAAACGCCGTGAGCGCGGCTACTATCACCTTCACCGCCAGCTCAATCATCCGCTGCTTCTTCATATGCTTATCTCCTTAGCCGTTGCCGCCTCCGCCGTTGTTGTCCGCCTCAGGTGCGAGCACGTAGGTCAGCGGAGTCTTCTTCTGGAAGCGCTTCTGCTTGCCGTTGACGGTGCGCACTTCGCTCTCCACGAGGTAGCCGTACTCGAAGATGCACTGATCCTTGAAGGCTCGGCTGGTGAGCTTCTCACCCTTGGAGTTCTCCGGCGAGAAATTGATCTTGATGCCGTTGATCATCGCGTCGGGGCCAGCAGCCACCGCGTTGGCGAGGTTTGCCTTGCCCAGCTTCTGACCGTCGACACTCGGATAGAACGTGCCCAGGCCGTCGAGCTTCACGGGCTGACCCTGTGAGATCAGTTCGGTCATGCAGTCCACCACCTGCCCCAGCACCAGCACACACATCTGGTAGTCGGCGATCTTGCCGTGACCCGTCATGTGCTTGGCAAAGCCTTTCAGGTTCAGCGGTTCCTTCGTGTCCACCTCGGCGAAATACTTGCCGTAGGCCGTAGAGTCGTCGTTCTTGTTCTGTCGCAGGTTAATCACCATTGGAATGTTACTTCTTGCCATGATTCTTGTTCCTTTCTTTCTCGTAGTATTAGACGCTTGCGACGATCTGCACCGGGTCGCCGCCTCCCGCTTTTGTTTTTCCGGATTAACGATGCAAAGATACATAAATTATTTGACATGTGCAAGCGTTTCTGAAAATAATTTCGCCCAAAATACTGAAAATTCAATTTCTTGATCTAAATCAATTTTCTTGATATTTTGCCTACCTCAGACCAAGCGCAGATCTTCCCGCCTTGAAACCCCGACTTTCATCAGCCCGCACTCCGACTTTCATTAGCCCAGACACCCTCATTGCCGTGCCATGCGTGCCGCGTGCCACGAGTGCCATTTGCTGTTTTCACTT
>JAEETC010000285.1 GCA_016286585.1 Prevotella sp.
CGCTCTGGTCCTTACCCATCGCGTTCTTGATGGCACGCTCGATGTTATCCTTCGGCATGTTCTCACGCTTCGCATTGGCAATGATAGCACGCAAAGCGGGGTTATTCTCCGGCTCCGGACCGCCTGCTTTCACGGCAATCGCGATCTGCTTACCGATTTTTGTAAATGTCTTGGCCATGTGGCCCCATCGCTTCAGCTTTGTAGCCTTACGATATTCAAATGCTCTTCCCATAAATTTACCTTATATATATTTATCTCAATTCTGCATTCAATTGTTTCTTCAGGTTGGCAATGAGTTTCTGCATGATGGCATCAATCTGTTTGTCACCCATAGTTTTCTCCTCATCCTGAAGGATGAAGTTCACGGCATACGACTTCTTGCCTGCAGGCAGCTTATCACCCTCGTAGACATCGAAGAGCTCCACCTTCTTCAGCAGTTTCTTCTCAGTCTGACGGGCAATCTGCTCAATCTGTGCAAACTCCACACTGTTATCCACCAACAGGGCAAGGTCACGACTGACTGCCGGGAACTTAGCTACCTCCGTGAAGAGCACCTCGTTCTTCTTTGTAACCTTCATTAGCTGTGTCCAGTTGAGTTCAGCATAATAGACAGGATTGTCAATACCAAACTGCTTCTGGAGTTTCTTGGTGATGATACCCATCTCAACGAGTTTCTTGCCACCACGATTCTCGATGGTGAGTCCTGCAGAGAACACATCATTCTCAGACTTCTTACGCACCGTCATACCCGGCTTCAGTCCTATACGACGGAAGATATTCTCCACATACGCACTCAACTCATAGAAGGTGGAATCCTCATTCTGATGTGCCCAAGAGCCTTCAACACGCTTACCTGTCACCCACAAGGCAGCATGATACTGCTCCTTATAGGCCTGCATCGGGTCTTCGTCATTCTGTTTCTCAGGCGAGAAGGTATATACATTACCGAACTCGAATAAGCGCAAGTTCTGACGCTTGCGGTTGGCATTATGCAGAATACTTTCCAGTCCTCCATAGAGAAGTGTCTGGCGCATCACATTCAGATCAGTAGAGAGTGGGTTCATGATCTTTACGACCGTATTGCTCTCACCATAATAGGCACCCTTGGTCAGCGAGTTGTTCAGAATCTCATTGAAACCCTCACCCACCAACTGCTCACTCACGAGGTTGGCCAGTTTATGCTTCTGATCTTCTTCGCCCTTGATGACAAGCGAACTTTTCAGCTGGGTAGGAATCTCCACATTATTATATCCATAAATGCGCAGGATATCCTCCACCACATCGCAGGGACGTTGCACATCCACACGATAGGCAGGTATCTCGAGGGTCAATGCCTCGGGTGTCTCGTTGAGCACCTTCATCTCCAGGCTCTCGCAGATGCCCTTGATCGTTTCTACCGGTATATCCTTACCTACAAGATTGTGCACATACTCATAGCCCAGTTCCACCACCGGATTCTTCATCGGCTCGGGATAGACGTCGCAGATTTCCATCGACACCTTACCGCCAGCCAGTTCCTGACAAAGGATGGCAGCCTGCTGCAAGGCATAAATCGTACCATTGGGATCGACACCACGCTCGAAACGGAAACTGGCATCTGTACTCAGACCATGACGACGGGCACTCTTTCGAATCCATGTAGGATGGAAATAGGCACTCTCGAGCACCACGTTCTTGGTGGTTTCATAGGTACCACTACCTTTACCACCGAACACACCGGCGATACACATCGGATCCTCGGCATTACAGATAGCCAGATCACGATCAGAGAGTTTGTGCTCCTCACCATCAAGAGTCTGGAACGGGGTACCCTCAGGCATCGTCTTCACCACAATCTGATGACCTTTCACCATATCTGCATCGAAGGTGTGCAGCGGCTGACCATAGGCCATCATCACATAGTTGGTGATATCCACGATATTATTGATAGGACGCAAGCCGACGGTTGTCAGCTTGTTTTTCAACCAGTCTGGAGATTCCTTCACTTCACAATCCGTCACACTGACACAGGCATAACGTTTGCAGGCCTCCTGATTCTCAATAGTCACATCGATAGGAAGACTGTGGTTGTCCACCTTGAACTTTGTGCAGTCCGGACGATGCAGTGATGTCTCGTAGCCATTCTGTTTCAACCAGGCATAGAGGTCACGGGCTACCCCCCAATGACTCAAGGCATCAGCACGATTGGCTGTAATATCAACTTCTATCAGCCAGTCGCTCTCCAGATGATAATACTCTGCGGCAGGGGTTCCCACCACAGCATCCTCCGGCAGCACGATGATACCCTCATGGGATGTTCCCACGCCAATCTCATCCTCTGCACAGATCATACCGTTGGACTCGACGCCACGCAGTTTTGACTTCTTAATGACAAACTCCTGGTCGCCATCATAGAGCACGCATCCGAGGTCAGCCACGATCACCTTCTGACCAGCAGCCACGTTCGGCGCGCCACAGACGATTTGAGAGGGCTCACCTTTGCCTAAATCTACCGTTGTCACATGCAGATGATCGCTATTGGGATGGGCCTCACAAGTAAGCACCTTGCCTACATAAAGGCCCTTCAGACCACCCTTGATACTCTGTACTTCTTCCAATGCGTCGACTTCAAGACCCGTTGACGTCAGGGCATCACACACCTGCTGAGCCGTGAGGTCGAAATCCACGTATTCCTTCAACCATTTGTAGGAAATATTCATTATACCGATTCTTTAGTAATTACCAACTTGTGAAATTTCAGCGTGCAAAGGTACTAAAAAATCGGTATATACACAAATTT
>JAEETC010000081.1 GCA_016286585.1 Prevotella sp.
ACGGTTCGGGTCGTGCCGAAGAAGGCTACACCTCCACCCCGCTGACTGAGCATCACCGTCTCACCGATGTTATCCTCCTGTCCATCGAAGGGCATGATATCGCAGGAGGCCGTCACCCATAACGGCAGATGGTTCGTGGTAGAGGTCTCAAAGTCGGCCAACTTCATCACCAACTCGTGGGAGAAGGCATAGGCGGCCCCATGACCACAGTAGTTCATCATCAGCGCACCGTCGGTCATCTGCTGTTTGATCTGACGGGTAGCCTCGGGATAGGAATAACCCGTAGCCGAGGAGGTGCGCTGGAAGGCATCCCAGTAGATTTTCTTCAGCAGATAGCCGGGATAGTTATCCTCCACCAAGGTGGCAACACGGTCGGCAGTGGCCATGTGGGAGTTGCTGTTGCCATCGTCACCCATCATACAGATGACATTCTGCCAGGGACCTGCATACGTGTTGGCGGCATAGTTCAACGTCTTGTCTGCCAATACTTGCGCCTGTTCCGCCGTCCTGGCAGGATAGCGGCCTACTGCCACATCAGGCTTTCCTAGATATGACGAGGACGACCCGCTGGTCTCCTGGATCTGCTCTTCGTCGTCGAGCAGACAGAAGAAATCGTCGCTAACATAGCAGCTCACATGACTGAACGAGTTCTCGCTTTCGAAGCAGAGCAGGAAGTCGTCTAGGTTATAGCCTTCCCAGTCTGCGCTGCGCATCCTGTTGTCCCACGCTCCGTCGCCGAAAAGCAACAGGTAACGGGGCATGTCGTTCTCAGCCTGAGCCCGGTCGTAGAGCATTTTAATATACCGACGGTAGGCCGTGGCATCAGGCGTACCGCTGGAGAACTCATTGTACAACTCATCGGCGGGCACAATCCTGACCCTCAGACTGTCATGCGTCTCATGCCAGGCCTTGATACGTTCAGCCTGTTGCAGCACCTGCTGTGAAGTGGGGATGATGATGACCATATCGACAGCCTCATCGGCATGATGATCCTGGTTCATAATATGGTACACATATTCCGGCACGGGCAGGGCTGCGGCCTGAAGATCGGCCATCGCCTGAGGGGTGTCAAGGGTCAGCGAGAGATAGTCGAGGCGCAGGTTCGCTCCTGAGGTCTGGGTAATCACCACATCGTTGGAGCCAGCCTTCAGACAGTCGAGTCGATAGTCCCAGACATATTCATCGGCCTCAGTATAGCTGTCGAGCTTCACCATTCGCGAGAGGGTGCCCACCACGGAGTCATTGACGGCCACCGTAGCCGCAAAACTTCCGTCGAAACTGAGGGCGACACTCAACGTGCCTGTAGTACCATTGGCCTGAAGGGAATAGTGCTGGGCGCTTCCCACCTTGAACAGGGTCTTATCGAAGAGGTTCCTACCACCATGATACCAGGCGAAGTCATCCACCTCATACAAACTGTGGTAGTCGTTGGACATCGGATAATAATGGGCCTTAAACGCCTCCTCTGTCATTTCTGCTGACGCCTGAACACTGTCTCCTGACGCCTCCGTCAGAAAATAGTATCCATAGTCGGAATAAGGATTCCTTACCCGGACGGTAGACTCTGGGGAATCCCAGTTCACGGGGCCAACACCATAGAACACACGTCGTCCGTCAACCATACACGTCGGCACCTCCTTCAGATCGTCGGTGGCGGCCAGATAGTCACCCGTCAACCGCTCGGGCTGCAGGGCACCGCCATAACCATAGAGTCTGACCTTGGACGGATCCTTGAAGCCGACCTTCTTGACAAATGCGTCCGTCAACTGATAGAAGCCACTTTCCGGAACACGGATCTTCGCCCAGGTGCCAGACTGGAGCACAGAGTGAGTTGCATAGCGTTCACCTGCCTCCCGAGCACAAGGGGTCAGGAACGATGTGACATCGTTGACGCCACAGGCGTTCCTGACCCCTTGTGCTCGGGAGGCCTTCGCCTCGACATTCAGCTTGAACTCTACAAGCCGTTTGTACTTGCCATCGCGATATACCAATGGCACAAACGACACTTCGAGCACGCCTTTCTTACGAGCCGTAGCGATGACCTGCTTCACCTCTGGCATCTCAGGCAATAGTGCGCCGCTAATCTGCTTATAGCGCCGAACCTCGGCGGCTGACAGATCCTCAAACAGCGGATATTCGATGCTCACCTGCCAGAGGGAGTCGGCGTAATGAGCGCCCAACTGCTTCTGGTACGAGAATACGGGCAATAGGGAGTCGATTCTGACCTGCGACGCCGTCAGAACAAAGTACTCCTGAGCCCTCAAAGGAGAAAAGAGGGACAGAAGAACGCATCCTATCATCAGTCTCCAGACGTTTTTCACGTTCTGCTGAAATCTTTAGGATAATAACGTTCTTCCGTCCCCTTTTATTGTGTCAACAAACAATGCTTTCATTTTCTTTACTCTTTTATGGTATTAATTCATTTCTTTTCCTTATCTTTGCAGCGGAATTATTGAGATATGAATGAGAATTTAAACCAAATGAACATCAAATTAAAATGAAAAAACAATTTATGTGGATGATGGCCGCCCTCCTTATTGGCGGCTTTACGCTGACATCATGTGATGACAGCGATGATGACGTGACTAAAGAAGAGGAAAAGGCAAATGACAATGTCGCCGCCAAAGCAGAAGTGACTTATTATGTGGACTTAGGAGCTAACACGCTGGAACTGGCTGACGTGGAAGTGACCTATCTCGATGAGAATAAGCAGGAGAAGACGATCAAGATGACGGAGAAGCAGTGGACTCTGAAGCGCACACTGGCCGCTTCTCAGCTGCCTGCAGACTTCTCGTTGAAGGTTAGTTTCGAACAAAAGTACGACGTGATACCTGAGGATGACAAGGACTACGAGTTTGGTTGTGTCTCCAGGATTCCGTTCAAGGTCTACAACAACAAGGGTGAAAAGATCTGTGATCACCCAGGAGTTGTTACCGAAACTGATGGTAGCCATCCTAAGATGAAGGGTAATCAGATGTCTGGATGGTGGCTGACCTACGCCTTGGGCATCAATCCCGACAAGCTGTTGAATTTCGATAAGAAGACGCTGACCGTTAAGTCAGACCGCGCGGAATTCAACGACATGGATTATAAATATCCTTATATCTCTGATTGAATCCTGTGTTGAGAATCACAAAATAGTGCAATAAAGCCTTTCCTGCTTACCGAATAAAACTGGTTCGTACAGGACTTTCCAACTCCGGATGTCCATCCTCGCTGACATTGAGCCTGCGAATCATCCAGGCCATGTTGCGGGCCAGTGTCCGCATCGTCTGCATACCCTCCTCATCCTGTGCTGCCTGTCTTGGCGTCTGACCATAGGCCATGTTCCAGTACTGCGAACTGACGAGAGGCATGTTCGACATCGTGAAGTATTTGTTCAAACGGTCGAAGGCTGCCGATGCCCCACCCCTTCTACATACCACCACGCTGGCTGCTGGCTTGAAACGCAGGTCAGCACTTAGCGAGTAGAACACACGATCGAGCAAGGCACAGAGCGAACCATTCGGGCCACCATAATAGACGGGCGAACCAACAACAAGTCCGTCAATGCCATCCTTGACGGCTCTCCACACCTTATAGTATAAGTCATCATGGAAGGTACATCTTGCACCATTCCTTCCACACATGCCACAGGCGATACAACCCTGAATGGCCTGTTTGCCAATGCTGATAATCTCTGTTTCTACACCCTCGCTGTTCAGGGTATTGGCCACTTCTGTGAGAGCCGTAAACGTGTTACCATTCTCGCGTGGACTTCCGTTAATCAATAGAACCTTCATAAACAATCTGATATTTTACGGAGCCTTATGACTCCTTCCTTCAGTTTACTGACATTGCTGCGTGAAACGGGGATGGCATCATGGCTGTGACGCATCACGAGCTGCATGGCGCGAGAATTAGAGGAGATTTGTTCAACCTGGCCAAGATTGACCATAAAGGCGCGATGGCAACGGACGATCATGGGATAAGCTTGTAGCGCGTCTTCCATCTGTTTCATCGTAGCACGGAGCATATTGGTATGAACCTCACCGTCTCGCTGTTGCGTCACCTTGACGTAATTACCAACGGCTTCTAAATATAACAGGTTAGAAATCTTGAGACTCACATGCTCGTTGGTGGTTCCCTCGAGTGTGATCTGTGAATCTTGATGGGCGCCCTCCTCTATCATTTGTGAATCCTGACCAGAAGTCTGCAGTTTCTTCAATTGCTCGTTCAGCAGTCTGGTTTCTTCGAGTTCTGCAGCCAGATAACGGCTACGGAACTTGAAGCGCCAATAGAGTCCGATGGCGAAGGAAAGGAAGGCAATAATCACCAACGTCTCCAGATAATTGCTCAAAGACAGCTTATTGCTCTCCACCAACTCACTCATCGCAAAGTGGCGATAGAGACAGATGAGCAGTGACACCAAGGGTGTGTTAATACATTGGAAGCGGAGATTACGGCTGATGATATAGTTGACACCACGGTCGTTGGAGCGAGGCATGCGGATCATGTATCGCAAAATGACTTCCGTCAGGAAACAACTGAGCAAACCCAATGCAAATATTGCCAGCAAATGAGCATAAGCCTGCCATTGCCCCACCTCGAGTCCGAAGGGCTTAAAGATGGCTAGCGCCAACACGATAAAGGCGCAACTGATGACGCGGATGTTGATGGTTTCTTTGTGACCTTGGTTCATACAGCCGACAAAGGTAATAAAAAAAGTAAAAAGTGAAAAGTGAAGAGTGAAAAATTTGCTTCCGCTCGTCACTTTTCGACCATTTCATCACACATTTATACCCATTTATCACTAAACAGTGCAGAATATCCCAGATATTTGGAAGGACACTATTTACTTCATACCTTTGCACCCAGAATTGTTGAACACTAAAAAAGTACAGTTATGAAACCAAGAACAATAATTGGAATCGTTTTCATTGTTGCCAGTTTGACAAAATTGGCAACCATCTGGGGAATCATCGAGTGGAACTGGTTTTCAAGAGTATCCGAGGAACCGTGGGTTACCTATTTTACCATCTGTCTGCTGATCTATGTAGGCGTGAGCCTTATTATCGACAGTTATCGTCGCGACCCAGACCAGTGGTTGCAGCGTCCGTTGCCTATTGGCGAAGACGGCAAGCGCATCTGCTGCAGTGTTCGCTATGGCGGCGATGAGTACATCTTTCGTGGCGAAGTGTTCCACGGAGCCCGTCTCGACACTTTCTGTGGAGGCATCCGTATGGACTTGCGAAATGCCGCCATTACAGAGGATGAGGAGATTGAGATCCACACCTTCTGTGGCGGCGTGGAACTCTTTGTGCCTCAGACGGTGAACGTCGTGGTCAAGAGTCGCAGCTTTATCGGCGGCGTCGGCAACCATGCCTCAAGAATCATAGACAAGGAAGCCCACTGCCTTCACATCGTTGCCGACAATTTCCTGGGCGGTGTGGATATCAAGAATGAATGATTTGTTGCAACTTTCTGTAATTTTCCGACGTCAAATACGACAAATAAGGAAAAAGTCGTAAGATGAATAAAAAGATGAAAAAGATTGTTTTTAGGATGACAGCCTTTATGGCTTTAATGATGATGACACTAACCAGTTTCGCCAAGACACAGGATTGGGGCGGACGTGTCATCGATGAAAAGGGCGAGCCGATGCCCTTTGTGAATGTAGTATTGTTGTCGCTGCCCGACTCAGCCTTTGTGCAGGGTGGTATGACCGATGATCAGGGCGTATTTAAGATTGTGACGGATGTGAACGACGGCCTCTTCAAGGTGACCAGCGTGGGCTATGAGACCTTATATATAAAGGCTGGCAATGATCTGACCATCCAAATGAAGGAAGACACCCAACTGCTGAAAGAAGTGGTTGTCAAAGGTCAGTTGCCTAAGACTCATGTGAAGGGCGACGCTATGCGCACCACTGTAGCAGGCACCATATTGGAGAAGGCAGGAACACTGAGCGACGCACTCTCCAAGATCCCATCACTCGAGGCTGAGGGCGAAGGCGGTATCAAGGTGCTGGGTCGTGGTGAGGCTGAAATTTACATCAATGGTCGTAAGCTGCAGGATGTCAGCGAGCTGGGACGTATCAACGCTGATCAGATACAGCATGTAGATGTGGTTCAGAATCCTGGTGCACGCTATGCTGCATCGACCAAAGCCGTGGTTCGCATCACGCTGAAGAAGGCTCAGGGCGAGGGTATCAGCATTCAGGAAAAGGCCCAGGGCATGTATCAGTATGGCTGGTCAGCAAATAACTTGCTCGACGTGAACTATCGTACGGGTGGCCTTGACCTCACAGCCTCATTCTGGGCTGGTAGTTATGCCCACGGCAAGAGCCTGCAGGAGGATGATATGTCATATTTCGTGGGCGATCATAAGGAGAATGAGATCTTTGGCCATTCTGAGCAGGAGACCAGACATAAATGGAATGGTCTGTTACCACAGCTGCAGATTAACTACATGATTGACGAAAACCACAGCTTGGGTGCCTTCTACAAATACGACTATCACCCCAAAGGCACGCTGACCAGCCAGTTTAATACCGATGAGTATGAGAACGGCCAGTTTATTGAGCGTTCGGAGAGTGAGGTATGGCAGGACGAGAAGTTCAAGAAGCACATCTTCAATGCCTATTATAATGGAAAGGTGGGACAGCTGGGCATCGATCTGAATATCGATGGACTCTTTGACAAAACAGAGACTCCCGGAAACACAACGGAACATTCGTCTGTTCCGTCTGTTGCTGTGCCACAGCAACAAACCATTCGCACCATCGAGAGCAATACCAAAAGTGCCAACAACTTCTGGGCCTCGAAGCTCATTTTCAGCTATCCGCTCTTCAAGGGTAACCTCTCAGTAGGAGGCGAGTACTCGTACAACCATCGTACTGATGCCTACTCGTTTGAGGCTTCCGAGGCTGTGCCAGTGACCACTACCGACACAGAGATCAACGAGAAGTCGGCAGCCGGATTCGTGGAGTACGGCCATCAGTTTGGCAAGATATTCGTTCAGGCTGGTCTGCGCTACGAGCACTTGCAGAACGACTACTTTAATTTTGGCAAGCGCGATGATGAGGTGTGCCGCGACTATGGTGACTGGTTCCCTACTATCGTCATCTCCGCCCCAATCGGTAAGGTTCAGACGTCGCTTTCGTATCGTTGCGACATCGATCGTCCTGCATACGGCAATTTGACAAGTTCTACGATTTACCTAAACCGTTATGCTTATCAGAGTGGTAACCCCTATCTGAAGCCCATGTACACCAACAGCGTTGTACTGAACTTAGGCTACAAGTGGATGGGAATGAGCGTCAATTATAGTTTGGTGAAGGATGCCACAACGATGTCGACAGAGCCATATCCTGGTGCCGACGATCCGCTGATCTGTCTGGTACGTCCCATCAATACAGAGGAAGACTATAATCAGCTGAGCTTCAATCCATACGCCAGTCCCACTATTCAATGGTCCATGTTCAATAGTCAATGGACTTGGCATCCTACATGGTTTGTTTATCTGCTCTTCCAGAACTACAAGGCGCCCACAGCCCATGGTACTACCATCACACTCGATCATCCTTACCTGCACTTGGGATGGGATAACACCATCGAGCTGCCAAAGGGTTGGCGCATCAATGCCGGTGCCCGTTTCAGTCCAAAGGGCGATGTTGGCAACTTCCGCCTGCTGAAGGCTCAGGGACGTATCGACCTCGGTGTGCAGCACGACATCGACCTGCGACGTTTGGGTTCACTCACCCTCGACCTGCGTTGCAACGATGTATTTAGTAGCGACGAAACCAAGGCTACCCTGTATGGCCCACGCGAGCTGACTATACTTAATCCTACTCGTCGCACCTTCCTCCTCAACTTGACATGGAAGTTCAACGAGGCCCGCTCGAAGTATCGTGGTAGCGGAGCTGGTGAGAAGCAGAAGGCACGTATGTAATCAAATATCACCATTTATTTGGCAATATTCAGAATTATTCGTAATTTTGCAACGTGACATCGTTCTTTAGAAATGTACAAGACCCGTTTTCTCCCCAACACACGCATTGACGTGGCCGATGCCCTGCGAGGCATCGCTGTAGCAGGTATCATCCTGTATCACTCCGTTGAGCACTTCAACATCTTCACTCAGGAGACCATCCTCCACGCATTGCCTTCTGACCAGACAGTAGCCGACGTTCTCGCCTGGCTTCTGTCTGGCAAGATGTACGGCATCTTCGCCATGCTCTTCGGCCTAAGCTTTTTTATTATGAACGACAACCAGCAGCAGAAGGGCAAATGCTTCTCTGGACGCTTTGCCTGGCGCATGTGCCTGCTTTTCCTGTTTGGCGTCATCAATGTGGCCTTCTACGATGGTGACATCCTGATGCTCTATGCCTGCTATGGTCTGTTGCTTATTCCCATCAGCTATCTGCCGTCGAAGGCGGTCTGGTGTATCATCAGTCTGTTGGCCATCCAGCCCGTAGAACTGTATTGTCTGCTGACGGGCTTTGAGATCGATCATACCCGCTTCTACGAGATTTCAGGGATTATCAACAGTGCACACGAGCATGGGACATTCTGGGAGAACGCCCTCACTAACCTGCGATACGGCTTCGAGGTGAACCTGCGCTTCAACGTCTATAGCGGACGTCTGACGCAGTTGCTCTGCCTCTTTATTCTCGGCATGCAGTTAGGCCGTCAGCGATTGTTCTATAACGAGGGCAAGAACCTACAGATCTGGCATAAGATCCTCATGATTTCGGCCGCAGTTGTCATCGTCCTGAGTTTCGTGGACTTTGGCGAACTGGAAGGCTGGCTCAAGCCCATCTACAACCTCATCATCCTTCTGATGATCGTCTCGGCAGTGGTCTCAGCATGGTATGCCTTCGAGGGTGTACGCCGTGTGCTCCATCATCTGTGCATTTTTGGTCGCATGAGCCTCACCAACTATCTGTTGCAGTCCATCATCGGCTGCTCCATCTTCTGCGGCTACGGCCTCGCCTGCTATTACAAACTAGGCATCACCTACGCCGTGATGGTAGGTATTAGTATGGTTATCGCGCAATACCTCTTCGCCCGCTTTTGGTTCTTTGCAGGGAAAAGCGGCAAAGCCGAGCGTGCCAGTCATCAGCGTGGTCCGTTGGAGGGATTATGGCGAAAACTCACTTGGATCGGCAAATAGGAATGAAACAAGGAGAGGCTGTGTCCATGATGTGACACAGCCTCTCTTGTCTGTTTCAGGCAATCGCCGTCAGAAGATTATTCGTTCGAGCGAGCCTCGATCTTCTTGTTAATATCGTCAATCACCTCGTCTGTGAGCTCATACTTCGAAATGATGAACATAGCGAGGGCGAGCAGGATGGCGGGGATGACGCAAACCAGCCAGAGGATACCCTCCTCGGCAAAAGCAGTCTGGTCGATGGTAGCGCTGTTGTAGCCTACGAATGCCAGCACAGCCGGACCTACAATGCTTCCGAAGGTCATACCAGCCTTGAAGAACAGTCCCGTCAGGGCATTCACAATACCAGAAATACGACGGCCCGTGGTGTACTCACCGTAGGAGATCACCTCAGGAACCAGCGCCCACATATAACCTGTAGCCACGATGACACCAGTGCTCTTGATGAACTGAGCCACGTAGATCATCATCATCGAGGGGCTCTCCATCTTCGAGATGAAATAGAGCATGGCCATACCGATGATGGCGGCGCCAAGGAAGAGATAGAACATGTTCTTCTTGCCGACCATGCGCTTGAACCAGGGTACCAGAGGCATGAAGATGAAGGCGGGCAGCGAACCCAGGGCCATGAATATCGACAGCTCCTGAGCCGAGCCGTGCAGGTTGCTGTTGATGAAATAGGCACCAGCGGCATTACCCACAGACATCATAGCAAAGGCTGTGATGAAGAAGAATGCGAGCACACGCAAGGGACGGTTACGCAGGAACTCCATCCAAAGGTCGCTGACCTTCACATCTTCTGTGGTTTTCGCATCCATCACGACGCGCTCCTTACACTGCGTGAAACAGAACAGGAGCAGGCAGAAACCTACGATGGCATAGATGGTCATCGTGGTGAACCAAGCCGAGGGATCCTTCGGAAGACTGTCGGACGGTGCGCCAGCGATCAGGGCGATGAACAGAGGCAGACCAGAGTTAACGGCCAAACCACCGAGGTTGGCCATGAACATACGGACGGAGGTCAGGATGGTGATCTCGTTCGTATCACGTGTCAGCGAGGAGTTCAATGCGCCGTAGGGTACGTTGATAAACGTATAGAGCAGCTGCATAGACACATAGGTCACGTAAGCATAGATCAGCGACGGTGCAAAGCCATTATAGAAGCAGAGGATGGCGAAGCCCGAAAGGGGAATACCCACGTAGAGCAAATAAGAGCGGTATTTTCCGTAACGCGGATTGCTCTTGTCGATCAAAGTACCCACGATGGGGTCCCAGATGACGTTAGCCACATTACCCACCAGGAACATGACGGCCACAGCCGACGGCGTCAGTCCGTAGATGTCGGTGTAGAAGAATAGCAGATAAGTACAAATGACCTGAAAGATCAGGTTTTGTGCCAGGTCACCGGAACCGAAGCCGATGCGCTGCACCCAAGACAGCTTGTAAAAGCCTTTTGTTTCGTTTGTTGTTGACATAATGATTATATTTTAGATTTATTATTTTTGACAGAAGAACATAAGAACATATTATTCAGACACCTTGAGTTCGAACGAAGACATGGGGAGGCCGCTGAGCGAACGGACATTGGCCTTGAGGGGGTTGTCTTTCCAGGCGTAGCGGATGGTGAGAGGTGAGGGATGAGAGGTGAGAGGTGAGAGAATGGTGATGCGGTTGCCAGTGGCGGTGGCTTCGGCATTCACGAACTTTCCATCGGGACCTGCGACCTCGAACTCATAGAGATCTCCTAACTGCACAGGCTGATCAAGGGTCAGGGTGATTGAACATTGACCATTGACCATTGACCATTGAGAATCCACGATCTCGGGCGAGAGGGCGACCTTCTCACGATAGACCAGACGGTCGAAGCACTGGCCGATGCGCGCAGCCACTTCCTTTTTGCGAAGGGGATGGATATCAACCGTCTCACCCAAGTCGTTGATGACGGCCAACTCTGCATAGGGATCGGCCTTGGCTGCCGTACGCTGGGCCTCACGCAATTGTGCCCAGCCACTGTTGACGGGTTCTGACTGATAGGCAATCGGCCTTGGGAAGCCAGTCTGCTGTCGGCCGTCGTAGTTGGCGAGCTGCACGATGACGAAAGGCATCTGCTGATCCTGCCAACGGTCGCGCCAACAGCCCATCAGCTTTTTCAGATAGTCGGCATAAGGAGCGGGATTGCCGGTGTTCGACTCACCCTGATACCACACAACCCCATTGATGGCATAGGGAGCCAGAGGATGGAGCACGGCATTGTAGAGTGTGGTGGGAAGGTTCTGCAACGAAACATCGCCACCAGGGCAGGGCGGCATCTGGACACCCTCATGGAATTTCCATGTGTTGCTGAGGGGAATCACATCCTTCGGCATGGGGTTCTGTGAGAAACGGTCGTCACCGAAACAGAGCATATAGGGTTTCTCGGGGATGAAGTGAACGGCGCCGTTTTTGTTGATGAAACGGATGGCGATGACGTTGTCGCCCTCCTGAAGCAGTCCCTCTGGGATATCATAGCGGCGCGGGGGATACTGATAGCCAGTGCTGCCGATCTGCTGACCGTTCAGATAGGTGACATCCTGATCATAGAGGGTGCCCAACAACAATCGTGCAGGCTTTCCCGCGTGTACCTTATCTATAATAATATGCTGACGAAGCCACACGGTGCCTGTGCCCCGCCAGCTCCAGTCGTTCTGGTTGATGGTCTCCCACTCGCTGTCATCACAATTTGGGGTAGCATACAGGTATTCTCTCACCCCAGACTTCTCACTACTCACTTCTGACTCATTGAGCATTTGATTCCACCGTCTGCCGGCCTCACCATTGGCCTGCATCTGTGCCCTCACGTAGTTGTCGTTCTGAAAGAAGGCCGCCCGCTTCACCAGCATGGGATAATCACTCATCAACGAGTCCTTCAAGATCCAGGCCTCGATAGGTGTGCCGCCCCAGCTGTTGACGATGATGCCCTGCGGCACCTTGGTCTTCTCATACATCCGTTTGCCGAGGAAATAGCCCACGGCAGAGAAGAGCCAGGCGTTCTGCTTATTGACAGGTTTCCAATTGATGGATGTCGGACGGATATCATCCTTCACACCATGAACATCCGTCTCGTTCTGGACACGGAACATCCTGATATCCGGGTTCTCATAGGCGTCAATCTCCTGGACATATTGCGGATAGACCCGCTCAATGGTCACATCGATATTCGACTGTCCAGACAGAAGCCACACATCACCTATAAGAATATCTGTCAACTTTAAACTATCAATTGTCAACTCATAAGGACCGCCAGCCTTCATCTTCGGCAGATCCATCCGCCAGTGGCCGTCGGCATCGGCAGTCGTCGAAAACTGTTTCTTATTGAAAGAGACCGTCACCAGTTCGCCCGGTTCTGCCTTTCCCCAGACGGGGATCGTTTTGCCCCGTTGGAGGACCATTCCCGACTGGAACAACTGCGGCAAAGACACCTTTGCCTCAGCCAAAGACATGCTCATGAGGGCTATACAGAAAAAGAGAATTTTCTTCATCATTTGTTGTTTTGATGTTGCAAATATACTAAAAATCTACGATGGAATCGTGAAAATAAACACTTTTCTTATTCAATGAAACAATTCAAAAAGCATCTGTAACAAATCATAATGTAGAATGGCGCTTTTTTCCTTACCTTTGCAAGCAGAATCAAATCAACGGTTTAGAATAGGAACAGGACGATGAAGGACTATTCATCACAAAAAGTATCATTGGGAGAGAAATTCGGCTATTCCTTGGGAGACGCCGCTGCCAATCTGGTGTTCCAGATGATGATGATCTTCCAGTTGAAGTTCTATACGGATGTCTTCGGTTTGGATGGTGCGGTAGCAGGATCCATCCTGATGATTGGCAGTGTCTCGGCCATCATCGTTGACCCGACGGTAGGCATCCTTGCAGACAGAACGAAGACCAAATGGGGAAAGTTTCGTCCATGGGTCCTTTGGACGGCCATTCCGTTCTGCATATTCTATGTCCTTGCTTTCTACAACCCCGGCATTCAGGAAAAGTCGATGGTCGCTGTCTATGCCACCATTTCCTATGTACTGCTGATGACCGTCTACTCCTTCAACAACATCCCCTATACCTCTTTGGGCGGTGTGATGACCAGTAATATCAGGGAGCGCACGAGCATCACCACCATCCGCTTCGTTGCCGTGACCATCGCCCAGTTCGTCGTCCAGGGTCTGACCCTCCCGTTGGTTGACAACTTCGGACAAGGGAACCTGCAGCATGGCTGGGTCTGTACCATCGGCCTCTTTGCCTGCGTCGCTTTCTTCCTGTTTATCATCACCTTCTTTGTGACCAAGGAACGTATCCAACCGCCACCCACGCAGAGGGTTAATATCAAGGAAGACATCAAGAACACAGTATCCGACGTATCTTGGAACTCAATGGCCCTGCTCACATTCGCCATCTTCATCACACTAGCCATGTGGGGGTCGGCCATGAACTTCTATTTTCAGTATAACGTAGACCAGAAATCGCTTTACGACTTCCTGAACCTCTTTGGTTTGAACATCGAGAAGAAGGAGGCTTATTCCATGGGCTTCTCGATATTCAACATGCTGGGTGCCTTCATCCAGTTTATGGGCGTCATCTGCCTCTCCAGGGTCTTGGCCAACAAATACGGAAAGAAAAAGGTATTCATGGTATGTCTCTCGCTGACAGCCTTCTTCACCGCCCTTTTCTATATTCCCTCGCCGACGGACATCAGTTTGATCTTCGTGCTGAACATTCTGAAGTC
>JAEETC010000286.1 GCA_016286585.1 Prevotella sp.
GCTCATGGGCAAGGCTCATGAACTGGGACTCGAGGTGCTGCTGGAGATGCACTCGGAGCAGGAACTGGAATATGCCGACCTCGGACCCGACCTCTGTGGCATCAATAATCGCAACCTCGGCTCGTTTGTCACTGATGTCGAAAACAGTTTCCGTCTGGCTGAATTGCTGCCTAAGGATGCCGTGAAGGTGAGCGAGAGTGGCATCTCTAACCCTGACACCGTCCGCGCCCTCCATTCTGCAGGCTTCCATGGTTTCCTCATCGGTGAGAACTTCATGAAAACCCCAGATCCTGGAGTAGCCCTCCATGAGTTTATCAAGGAAATAAACAGTAAATCACAGATTGTAAATGATTAAGGTTTGTGGCATGCGCGATGCAGGGAACATCCGCCAGGTCGAGGCACTGGGCATCGACATGATGGGTTTCATCTTCTGGCCCAAGTCGACTCGCTATGTGGCTGAGCCTCCTGCCTATCTGCCAGAGCGCGCCAGGCGCGTGGGCGTCTTTGTCGATGAGGACATTGAGATCATCAAGAAGACGGCTGATGTCTATGCTTTGGATGATATCCAGTTGCACGGCCACGAAACGCCAGAGTTTGCCCGCCAACTCAATGGTACGTGTTCAATCATCAAAGCCTTCAACATCGCCGCAGCCTCGGATTTGGAACAGACCAAAGCCTACGAGGGCCTCGTCGACTATTTCCTCTTCGACACCAAGGCCACGCTACCTGGAGGCAGCGGCCGGCAGTTTGACTGGAGCATCCTCGAAGCCTACAAAGGTGAGACGCCCTTCCTGCTCAGCGGAGGCATTGGTCCTGGCGATGCAGGGCGCGTGAAGTCGTTCCGTCATCCCCGTTGCGCTGGCATCGACCTGAACTCCCGCTTCGAGGTTGCGCCTGCCCTGAAAGATGTAGATCAATTAAAAGAATTCATAAAACAGATACGATAATGGAAAATAAAATCAATACCCTTTTCGCCAACAGTAGCGATAAAAAGCTCCTTTCACTCTATTTCTGTGCAGGCTGTCCTACACTTGAAGGTACGGCCGATGTCATCCTTGCCATGCAGCGTCGCGGCATTGCGATGATCGAGGTGGGCATCCCCTTCAGCGATCCCTTGGCCGACGGACCTGTCATCCAGAGTGCCGCCACCCAGGCCCTGAAGAACGGTATGAACCTCAAGACACTCTTCTCGCAGCTCACCGCCATCAAGGACCAGGTGGAGATTCCTCTTCTGCTGATGGGCTATCTCAACCCCATCCTTCATTACGGCATCGAGGCGTTCTGTCAGTCGTGTGTGGAGGCAGGCGTGAGTGGAGCCATCATCCCCGACCTGCCCTTCGATGACTATCTGAACATCGTGAAACCCGTTGCTGACCGCTACGACCTGCGCATCATCATGCTCATCACACCGGAGACCAGCGAGGAGCGCATCCGTTTTATCGACGACCATACCGATGGCTTCATCTATATGGTCTCCTCGGCCTCTATCACTGGCACCCAGAAATCGTTCGACGAGCAGAAACAGGCGTACTTCCGCCGTATCGACGGCATGCATTTGCGCAATCCTCGTATGATTGGCTTCGGCATCTCGAATGCCCAGACCCTCAAGGCTGCTCAGGACAATGCCGCTGGGGCCATCATCGGCTCGAAGTTCGTCACCCTGCTCAACGAGGCTAACGGCGATGCCGACAAAGCCCTCGACAACCTCTTCGCTGCCCTTGAATCTTAATACAATGATGGGTGTCACAATTGTCACAACATGATTGGCGATGCTGGGATGCTGTTTTTTTTGAAATTACTTTACAATTGAAAATACAGGACGGTAAAGTCGGACTTTAGATAGACTAAAGTGGGGGTTTACTTAGCCTAAACTCCGACTTTACTGCCTATAAAGTCCCAGTTTACTTAGCCTAAAAATCGGGTCGTGTAACTATCTGTGTTCCAATTAAATACAAAGACGACGGTTTTAAGGTTTGTGTTTTGAAATTTGTTGACATGTTTTGCTTCCTGATTGTGGCTGGTTTCACTTCCCTGGCGGCTGAAGCATCCTTTGGGCCGTAATAACCATCTCGTTCAGCTGGGGTGTGGGATTCTCTATCTCAGCAGCTTTGTCGAGGAACTGTTGGTAGTAGTAGCGGGCCTGTTCTTCGTCTTTGAGGATATAGGCGTATGCGTTGGCGATATTGAAATAGGTGGCGACGGAGCCAGGATTATACGTCAAGTGTTCCTTCCAGGCTTCAACGGCTTCTGGGTAGTGCTGGGTCAAGTAATAGCCCTCGCCCTCGGAAAGGGTAATCGCCTTCATGATAGTTGTATCCGGACGCAAGAGTTCTTTGGCGAGGTTCAGATAGTTCAGCCCCTCGGGATAGCGCTTGGTGTCGACGCAGACCACCCCCAGACGATAGGCACAGCCCGCGTGCTGCATGCCGCTGATGAGGAAGGCGAGTTGGAGATACTTATAGGCTCGCTCAAGGTCTTCTATCTGTGAATAGCACATGCCAGCGGAGTAGAGCGTATTGAAGGTGGAATCTCCTTGCTCCATCAGCCGATCGTACATCATGGCAGCAGCCGTAAAGCTGCGATTCATAAACCACGCATCAGCCAGCGCCCTGTTTACCAGGATGTTCGTAGAGTCTTTCAGCGAGTATTTAATGCCACAGATAACACCCTTCTCTGGCTGATTGGCTTTGGCATAAGCAAGCGTGAGCCCAGCCACCACCTCGCCATCCATAGGGAATCGATTCACCAGCTGACCAGCCCA
>JAEETC010000082.1 GCA_016286585.1 Prevotella sp.
GTATCACTCAGTGGTGACATCTTGTCGCCGAAATAGGCACCGGAGATGATGGCGCCCGCTGTCCAGGCCTCAGAGATTCCCAGTGCATGGCCGATACCAAGTAATGCCACACCGATGGTGGCGATGGTAGTCCACGAACTGCCAGAGAGCAGCGATACCAGAGCACAGATGAGACAAGACGATATCAGGAAGAACTGGGGTGACATAATCTGGACCCCATAATATATTAAGGTGGGAACGATACCGCTGATCATCCACGAACCAGCCAACATACCTACACAAAGAAGAATGAGCAAGGTGATGCTCACCTCGCCGATGGTCGTCTTGATCTGTTGTTCGAACGTTCGCCAGGGTGTCTTGTAGATGGTCATCGAGAGGGTGACGCAGACGGCCATACCCATCAGCAGAGCTATCTGGCTACCTCCGCTGAGGGAGTCGCTGCCGAAGAGTGAAATGGCAACGGCCAGAAAGCCGATGAGCACCACTACGGGGATAATGGCAATGAGTGGATGAGGCTTTTTTCCCATAATCGTTGCAAAAGTACAAAAATAATTCATAATTCATAATGTATAATGCATAATATTTTGTACTTTTGCATCGGAATTTAATTTTTTTGTATGACAAAGGAAGAATTTCAGTCGTATCTGGATAAGTATTCCAGGCAGACAGAGGAAATCAGGCTTGCTGCCCATGAGTTGCATCAGAGTGTGAATGAGACCTATGGCGACGAGTTGCCGTATGGCTTCCATCTTGACATGGTGGTCGAGGGAATCTGCTGCTATGGCCATCTGGTATGTGTCCGTGAGGATGATGTACTGCCCATCTTGTTCGGTGGCTTCTACCACGACAGTATCGAGGATGCACGATTGACCTATAACGACGTGATGAGTGTGGCTCGTCGGTGGTTGACGGAGGAACAGGCGCTGATGGCAACGGAGATCGTCTATGCCCTGACCAACGACAAAGGCCGTACACGGGCCGAACGGGCAGGGGAGAAGTATTATCAGGGAATACGAGAGACACCATATGCTCCGTTTGTCAAGCTCTGCGACCGTCTGGCCAACGTTACCTATTCCTGTTCGATAGATAGTGGCAAGAACGGCAATCGTATGAGGGAGGTCTATAAGCACGAGATGGCTGATTTCCTGCCAAACCTTAATGCACACAGTACTGATCCTCGTCTGGAGATACCATTTGAGACCATCATGGCATTGGCAGAGATTCTGATAGACGAGGTGGACCGCGATGAAGTTCGCAAACAATGGGGCGAATTATATAAAATGTAAGCAGAAGTGTTATTTTTCTTGCAAAATATTTGTTTGTTTCACAGAAAAGTGATAATTTTGCAGCCGGAAACGACAAAAACGAGAATTATGTCAATGTTGAACGCTTACTTTTACGGATATTACTTTTACTTTGCAGAGAACTGTGAAGCGGTAGGCCGTAAGTAAAAAATTGAAGATTGAAAATTGAAAATTGAAATAAGGCTCCGCTTCACAACCAAGTGAAAGCGGAGTTTGTTTTTTAAGGAGTTAGAAGAATATGAAGAGAATAGCCATACAAGGACTGATTGGGTCGTTCCATGAAATCGCGGCACATCTGTACTTCGAAGGAGAACAGATACAGCTTATTTGTTGTAGTACCTTCGAACAGGTGTTCGCTGCCATTAAACAGGATCCTACGGCCATTGGCATGCTCGCTATTGAAAATACCATCGCAGGTTCGTTGCTCCATAACTATGAACTACTGAGAGACAGCGGAACGACGGTGGTCGGCGAACACAAGCTGCACATTACCCACAGCATCTGTTGTCTGCCAGAGGATGACTGGGACACCATTACGGAGGTTCACTCCCATCCTGTAGCTCTGATGCAGTGCCGTCAGTTCCTGGCCCAGCATCCGCAGCTGAAGAATGTGGAGGCCGAGGATACGGCAGGATCGGCGAAGATGATTGCCGAGGAGGGTAGGAGAGGCTGGGCGGCCATCTGTCATGCAGAGGCAGCCAGACTCTATGGGTTGAAAGTGCTTGAGGATCATATCGAGGACAACAAGCATAACTTCACACGTTTCCTGGTGGTGTCGAATCCCAATAAGGCCGATATGCTGCGCCCGTTGCTGGAGACGAACAAGTCGAGCATTGTGTTCTCTCTCCCTCATGAGGAGGGCTCGCTCTCTCATGTGCTGGCAATCCTCTCGTTCTACAAGATCAACTTGACAAAGATCCAGTCGCTGCCGATCATCGGAAGGGAGTGGGAGTATCTGTTCTATGTCGATGTGATGTATGACGACCTGACGCGATACCGACAGTCGATAGATGCCATTATCCCATTGACTAAGGATTTGAAGATTTTAGGAGAGTATAAAGACGGAAAGCAAACGAATTAAACATAGAAGATTATGATACAACCAGCAGACAGATTGAGTTTAGTACAGGAGTATTACTTCAGCAGGAAGTTAAAGGAAGTGGCACGACTCAATGCCGAGGGTAAGGACATCATCAGTCTTGCCATCGGAAGTCCTGATATGCCACCATCTGAGCAGACCATCAATAAGCTCTGTGAGGTGGCCCGTGATCCCAATGCCCACGGTTATCAGCCCACGATGGGTACACCAGAGCTTCGTGAGGCGATGGCAGGCTTCTACAAGCGTTGGTACGACGTGGATCTCGATCCCAAGACAGAGATCCTGCCGCTTATCGGTTCGAAGGAGGGAATCCTGCATGTGACTCTCGCCTTTGTGAATCCTGGAGACGAGGTGCTCGTGCCCAATCCTGGCTATCCCACCTACACCTCTCTCTCTAAGATATTAGGAGCTAAGATTGTCAATTATAATCTTCGTGAGGATAACGGCTGGCAGCCTAACTTCGATGAACTGGAGCAGATGGATCTCTCAAAGGTAAAACTCATGTGGACCAATTACCCCAATATGCCAACTGGAGGACGTGCCCAGCGTGAGACCTATGAGCAGCTGGTGAAGTTCGCTAAAGATCATAACATCGTCGTGGTAAACGATAATCCCTACTCATTCATCCTTAGCGAGGAGCATCTTTCAATCCTGCAGATTCCTGGAGCCAAAGACTGTTGCATCGAGTTCAACTCAATGTCGAAGAGCCATAATATGCCAGGCTGGCGTGTAGGCCTCTGCGCCACCAATGCCACCTTCATCTCCTGGATCCTAAAGGTACAGTCGAACATCGAGAGCGGCACCTTCCGAGGCATCCAGCTCGCTGCGGCTGAGGCTTATCAGAACGATGAGGCTTGGCATCGGGAGTTTAATATCGAAACCTACAGCCGTCGTCGCAAATATGCCGAGCAGATCATGGATGTCTTAGGCTGTACCTACGACAAGAACCAGGTTGGTATGTTCCTCTGGGGTAAGATCCCAGAGAACGTCCAGAATGTAGAAGACCTGACGGAGAAGGTCCTGCATGAGGCTCGTGTCTTCATTACTCCCGGCTTCATCTTCGGCTCCAACGGCCAGCGATACATAAGAATATCGTTATGTGCCAAGGAGGACAAAATACAACAGGCATTAGACAGAATAAGGAATATTTTTTAGACAGAAGAACATAAGAACATAAGGGCTGCGCATATAAAAATATGTTCTTTTGTTCTTATGTCAAAAAAAAGAAAAGATTCTTCTGTCAAAATAGAGAATAGATAAAAATCAAATATGTATAGATATGGAACTTGAATTAGCACCACTGAACTTACCGAGTGACAATGAACGTCCCTTCGTGATTGCAGGCCCTTGCTCTGCAGAGACAGAGGAACAAGTGATGACTACCGCCCGTGAGCTGGCGATGAAAGGCTGCCACAACTTCCGTGCCGGCGTATGGAAGCCCCGCACGAAGCCCGGAGGCTTTGAGGGACATGGAGAACCTGCCCTCGTCTGGCTTGCCCAGGTGAAGAAAGAGACGAAGATGCTCGTCGCTACCGAGGTGGCAACACCTAATCATGTCGAACTGGCCCTGAAGTATGGCATCGACATCCTGTGGATTGGTGCCCGTACGTCGGCTAATCCCTTTGCCATGCAGGCCATCGCCGATGCCTTGCAGGGGGTGGATGTGCCTGTGTTCGTGAAGAACCCCGTCAATCCTGACATCGAGCTTTGGATCGGTGCCCTAGAGCGTATCAACCAGGCTGGCATCAAGCGCTTGGGAGCCATCCATCGCGGCTTCTCCAGCTATGAGCAGAAGATCTACCGTAACATGCCGATGTGGCAGATTCCCATCGAGCTGCGCCGTCGTATTCCCAACTTGCCGATTATCAGCGACCCTTCTCACATTGGAGGCCGTCGTGAGCTGGTGGCACCCTTGTGCCAGCAGGCAATGGACCTGGGCTTCGACGGACTCATTGTGGAGAGCCACTGTGATCCTGACAAGGCCTGGAGCGATGCCAAGCAGCAGGTGACACCCGATGTGCTCGACTATATCCTCTCGCTGCTCGTGATTCGAGATGAGCATACGCAGACGGAGGGTCTCTCCCAGCTTCGTAAGCAGATTGACGAACTCGACAATGAGATTATGGATGTGTTGGCCAAGCGTATGAAGGTATGTCGTGACATTGGCCGCTACAAGAAGGAGCACAATATGACGGTGCTGCAGACCAACCGTTACAATGAGATCCTGAACAAGCGTGGTGCGCAGGGTACGCTTACTGGCATGGATGCCGAGTTCGTGGCTCATGTCTTCGAGAGTATCCACGAGGAGAGTGTCAGACAACAAATGGAGATTATCAATAAATGAAAATTCTAGTCATGGGTGCAGGCAAGATGGGAAGCTTCTTCATCGACCTGCTGAGTTTTGAGCATGAGGTGGCAGTCTTCGAGCGCGACCCCAAACGGATGCGTTTCACCTACAACTGCCAACGTTTCACCTCATACGATGAGATCCGTGAGTTCAAACCCGAACTGCTGATCAATGCCGTCACGCTGAAATATACCATTCCTGTGTTTCGTGAGGTCATTCCTTATCTCCCTAAGGAGTGCATCATCAGCGATATTGCCTCTGTGAAGACGGACTTGAAGGAGTTCTATGAGTCGACGGGTATGCGTTATGTTTCTACCCACCCGATGTTTGGTCCGACGTTTGCCAACTTGCAGCAGCTCTCTGAGGAAAACGCCATCATCATCAGCGAGGGCGACTACATGGGACGTATCTTCTTCAAGGACCTTTACCAGAAGCTGGGACTGAACATCTACGAGTACACCTTCGAGGAGCATGATAAGACGGTGGCTTACTCTCTGAGTATTCCTTTCGTCTCGACCTTTGTGTTTGCTGCCGTCATGAAGCATCAGGATGCTCCTGGAACCACTTTTAAGCGTCACATGCGGATTGCCAAGGGCGTGCTCAACGAGGATGACTACCTGCTTCAGGAAATCCTCTTCAACCCCTATACCCACGATCAGGTCTCCCAGATCCGCACGGAACTGAAGGAGCTGCTGGAGATCATCGACAATAAGGATGCCGAGGGCATGAAGGGCTATCTGACGAAGATCCGCAATAACGTGAAGCGTGACATAGAGATTAAAAGGTGAAATACCATCTCGTTGCATTCCTAACGGTGGCTATCTGGGGCAGCACCTTCGTCTTTACGAAGATGCTGCTTCAGGTTGGCCTCTCCCCAGCGCAGATCTTCACCTTCCGCTTCATCATCGCCTACGTGTTGCTTTTAGCTTATAGCATCGGACTCAACGGACTATCACGGACTTCTGGGGTTGGGGGAGGTCACTTTCGTTGGTTCTGCCGTTCCTGGCGCGATGAACTCCTGATGGTGGCTCTTGGCATCACGGGCGGCTCGCTCTATTTCCTGACGGAGAACGCCGCGATGCTCTTCACCACAGCGACGAACACCTCGCTCATCGTCTGTTCCTGTCCACTCTTCGCCATGCTGCTCTTCGCCGTGTTCTTCCCTCAGTCAGAGAAGGTTGCGCGCATCCAGGCTCTTGGCTCGCTGATAGCCTTTCTGGGTATGGCCGTCGTCGTGCTCAATGGCCATTTCGTGCTCCATCTCTCCCCCCTTGGCGACCTGCTGGCCTTTGGCGCCTGTCTCTGCTGGGCAGTCTACTCCTTGCTCATAAAGCCGGCTTCGGAGCGATACCCCTCGCTCTTCATCACTCGCAAGGTGTTCATCTACGGCCTCCTCACCATCATACCTTATTATATATTAGTGCCCTCCGAAGCTAGTATCTTTACTACTTCACCTTTTCACCTTTTCACTTTTTCAACGATTCTGAACCTCCTCTTCCTAGGAGTCGTTGCCTCGATGCTCTGTTACCTCACATGGAACTGGGTCATCGCTAAACTCGGCCCTGTTGTCGCTACGAACTGGGTCTACTTCAATCCCATCACCACCATCCTTTTTGCCTGGTGGCTGCTCAATGAGCGGATCACCCTTTGGTTCCTCCTCGGCTCTGCCCTTATTCTCCTTGGCATGTACCTCGCTGACAAGAAAAACGAGACCTCGCTTTAGTGCTTGCTGCCAGCGTGATACGGGAATATCGTGTTGCGGCAGCAAATTTTTCACGATTCACGATTCACTTTTCACTTTTTTTCGTATCTTTGCACCATCAAACCAATTAAGCATTAAAATTATGGGTATTATTCTTTCACTCCTGCTGGGATGTTTGGCTGGCTTCTGCGCTGGCAAGTTGATGAAAGGTGGCGGCTATGGCCTCATCATGAATTGTGTGCTGGGTCTCTTCGGCGGTGTCCTTGGTGGCTGGTTGTTCGACCTGCTTGGCGTCTCCTGGGGCGGTATTCTTGGTCAGCTCGGCACAGCCATCGTTGGTGCCGTCGTCATCCTCTGGATCGCCTCGCTGATTAAGAAGTAGTGGAACAGAATTTAGAGAAACTCACGTTGGCCGTGTGTGAGATTGCACGGCAAGCGGGGGCTTATATTCGGGGAGAACGGGAAAAGTTCTCCCTTGAAAGCGTGGAGCGGAAGCATGCCCATGATTATGTGTCGTATGTTGATAAAGGGTCGGAACGGCTGATTGTCAGTGCGTTGCGCGAGCTGTTGCCTGAGGCAGGATTCATTACCGAGGAGAAAACCGCACAACGGGGACAGTCCCCATTGTGTTGGGTGGTGGATCCGCTGGACGGCACGACGAACTTCATCCATCAGTATGAGCCGTATGCCGTGAGCATCGCGCTAATGGAAGGGAAGGAAGTTTTGATAGGCGTGGTCTATGAGGTCTGTGCCGATGAGTGCTTCTATGCCTGGAAGGGTGGGGGAGCCTATTTAATGCACAATGCACAATGCATAATGCATAATAAACTGCGCGTCAGTAGTCAGAAGATTCAGGATGCGCTGTTGTGCCTGCAACTGCCGTATAACAGCGATGCCTATAAGCCGACGATCAAGCGGCTGATAGATCAGCTGTATGGTAATGTGGGCAGCATTCGGATGTGTGGGTCGGCAGCAATGGCGCTTTGTTATGTGGCCGCAGGAAGGCTCGACGGCTATGCGGAGCAGTACATTGGCCAGTGGGACTATATGGCAGGCAGTCTGATTGTGATGGAGGCAGGCGGTAGGGTGACGGACTATGCTGGTTCTGAGGACTTTACGCAGGGCAATAGCGTCGTCGCCACCAACGGCGTGATTCAAGGGAATCTATTAGACATTATTAATTCTAAGGAATCTGGGAATCAAGGAAATACGATAAGCATCGTTGATAATTCCTAAATTCCTATATTCCTTAGACTAAAATATAATCCTTAGAATTATGGCAGCAGGAAAATGGATTGGAGGATTCATCGGATGGATGGCCGGAGGCCCGCTGGGGGCTTTGGCGGGGTATCTTGTCGGCTCGTTGTTCGACTCGATGCTCGACGGGGTGAACTCTCCGGATAATTCAGGCACGTGGGGCTCAGGCTCTCAGCGTGACTATAGTCAGCAGCGTTCGTACCAGGACTTCAACGAGGCCTATCAGCGGGCCTATCGTCAGCGGCAGCAGCAGGGACAGCGCAACAGTTTCCTGTTCTCGTTGTTGGTGCTCTCCTCTTATATTATTAAGGCCGACGGCAAGGCGATGCACTCTGAGATGGAACTGGTGCGCCAGATGCTCCGTCAGAATTTCGGACAAGATGCCGTCAGTCAGGGCAATGAGATTCTGAACAAACTATTCGATGAGCAGAAGCGTGAGGGCTGGACGCAGTTCAAGCAGACCGTGCGCCAATGCTGCGGACAGATCAACCAACAGATGGACTACTCGCAGCGGCTGCAACTGCTGAACTATCTGGTGATGGTGGCTCAGGCCGACGGTCGTGTGCCTCAGAGCGAGGTCACCGCCTTGAAGGAGTGCGCCCAGTGGCTAGGTATGTCTGCCTCTGAGGTTGACTCGATGCTGCATCTGCAGGGCGACACTTTGGAGGATGCCTATAAGGTGCTGGGTGTCAGTCCTGATGCGAGTGACGCAGAGGTGAAGAAGGCCTATCGCAAACTGGCCCTCGAGCATCATCCAGACAAGGTGGCAGCCCTGGGCGAGGATGTGCGCAAGGCTGCTGAAAAGAAGTTCCAGGAGATCAATGCGGCGAAGGACCGTATCTGGAAAGCCCGTGGACTTTAACTTCTTCCCTTTTTTTGGCTTAGACCGCATCCCCGATTGACGGGGAATCTCAAAATCTTAGAACTGCCAACGGCTGGGCATTTGCCTGTCTGGCCAGAGATGTTTGGCGTACTGGTAATGGTAGAGCTCAAAGAGCGCTGTCAGTCGTGTCAGTCGTTCCTTGAAGGCGTCATAGTCCTTGCGCTCCGGCTGTGTCCACTGCACTTCAGACAATGCCGACATGCGTGGCAGGGCCTGATATTCGACCATCGCCTCGTTGGTCATGTACTCCGTCCATAGGTTGGCCTGTGCGCCGAGGATATGCTCGCGGGCCTTAACGGAAAGGCTGTCTGGGGCAGGATCGAGCGAATAGACTTTCTCGATGGGGATGAAACCACCACAACGGCTGGGCTCGAACTGCGTATCTTCTACCTGTTGGTAGTCGAAATAACAGAAGGTGGTGGGTGTCATGACCACATCATGACCTGTCTCAGCTGCCTTCGCACCAGGTTCCGTACCTCGCCAAGACATAATCATCGCATCCTGAGGAGAGCCGTCGAGAATCTCGTCCCAACCCAAGGCACGACGACCTTTGGAGGTTAGGAAGTCGAAGACACGCTTGGTGAAGTGGGCCTGGAGAGGTGAGAGGCGAGAGGTGAGAGGTGAGAACTCTTCGTTCTGGGTGGTAGCGGTGCCGAACGTGGCATTGAGTGCCTGACACTTTGGACATTGCTGCCATTTGTCCGTTGGTGTCTCGTCGCCGCCGATGTGGATGACCTCGGAGGGGAAGATGTCCATAATCTCCGTCAGCACATCCTCGACAAACTGATAGACGCGCTCGTTGCTGACGCAGAGTACATCTTTATAGACACCCCAGTAGTGCCCCACCTGATATGGTCCTCCCGTACAGCCCAATTCAGGATAGCTGGCGAGGGCTGCGAGCATGTGTCCAGGCATGTCGATCTCAGGGATGACGGTGATGTGCCTTTCCTGGGCATACCTGACGATGTCGCGGGCTTCCTCCTGAGTGTAATAGCCGCCATAGGGGATGCCGTCGTCGATGTCGGAGTTGGTACCAATGATGGTGCCTGAGCGCTGAGAACCAATGGATATCAGCTTTGGCCATTTCTTGATCTCGATGCGCCAGCCCTGATCATCCGTCAGATGCCAGTGGAAGCGGTTCATGTTGTGGAGCGCCAACAGGTCGATGAACTTCTTTATGAAATCCGTTGAGAAGAAATGGCGCGAGCAGTCAAGGTGCATGCCTCTCCAAGTGAAACGGGGGGCATCGGTTACGACTGCAGCAGGTATTTGTCTACCGACTATAGATTTTCTTAGCGTTTGTATTCCGTAGAACACTCCGGCAGGCGAGCCACCCTCGATGGTGATGCCTTTCTGATGAATTGTCAGCACATAGCCCTCGGGAGATGTGACCTTGGGAGACATGGCGAGTTCGATGTATGCCTTTTTCTTCTCACGCTTAGAGGCGAGAGAAAGGGAGAGGTCTGTGAGGTCCTTGAGATACGCCTGCAGGAATCCGGCTTCCTGAAGCAAGTCTTCACCGGCGATGATTTGTACATCGCCATTCAGCACAAACGGCTCGCCCTTCTGCATCTCAATGCGCTGTGGCATCGGAACCACCTCATAATCAGTAGGATGACTCGCCAGTGTGCTTGCCGGGCTAAATGATAACAGACACATGATCAATGATGTAAATATCAGATGCCTTCCGCCTATTCTTGTAATCATCTATAAACTATAAACTTTAAACTATAAACAATAAACTATAAACAATAAACTAAAACTTGTACTCCACGAATGCTTCCATCGCCTCGTAGCAAGCCAGTCCAAGAGCATCGTAGCGCTTGGCTGTCTCACGGTTCCTGTCCTCGGCACGCTGCCAGAACAGCCGTTCATCATTGCCTAAGAACGGGGCACTCTCCATCTGACTCTGATGCCGAAGGATGGCATTGCGCTTCTCTCGCAGTTCCTCAGGACTCATCGGCACGCACATCTCGATGTCGGCCACATCCCATTCTGCCCAGGCCCCGCGATACATCCATACTCGGCAATCCTTCAACCACTCGGCTCCGGCTTTCTTCTCCTCGTCGATGGCGGCGAATACGGCATCCGTACACTTACGGTGGGTGCCATGAGGGTCAGCCAGATCGGCAGCCACATAGATCTGATGTGGCTGAATCTCTTCCAACAGTTGCATAATAGGCTCTACATCGCGTTCTGACATGGGGAGCTTCTCTATCTTCCCGCTCTCGTAGAAGGGCAGGTCGAGGAAATGGATATGATCTTTGTGGATATGGTTATAGCCACAAGCATTACGGGCTTCACCACGACGGATCAGCCCCTTCACGGTGAGGATGGTCTTATTGTCCCAATCTCCCTCTTTCTTCTCCTTCAGGTAACTCATGATTTCACGATAGCGGATCTTGATGACCTCGTCGGAACCATTGGCAAAAAGTTTGTTGAAGCCGTTGATGAAGTGCATGTAGAGCCGTACCTCCTCGTCGGCCACAGCAATGTTTCCTGATGTCTCATAGGCCACGTGAACATCATGCTTCTGTTGCATCAGCCGTCGGATAGTTCCTCCCATAGAGATGACATCGTCATCAGGGTGGGGGGAGAAGACAATGACATGCTTGGGATAGGGCTTGGCTCTCTCTGGACGAGTAGAGTCGTCTACATCAGGTTTGCCGCCAGGCCATCCGGTGATGGTGTGCTGCAGTTCGTTGAACACTTCGATGTTCACTAATCCGGCTTGACCGTCGAATTGTTCTATGAGATGTCCTAGCCCGTTATCTACATAGTCCTTGGTGGATAGTTTCAACAGAGGTTTGCCCGTCTTGTTGCAGAGGTCAATGACTTGTCGCCTTAGCTGATGGTCAGGCATCTTGATGTTGGCTGTCAGATTCAGATTCATCATGTAGAGTTTTTAGTTGTAATGTTGATTGAGTTACAAAAATACGAAATAATCATGTAAGAAACATGATTTTTTGGAAGATTAACACTCAAATAGAGAAAAATGGTTACCTTTGCAGTCGAAAAGAGACTGAAACGATGAAGAAACCTGCGATTATTGTTCCTGAGGGTTGTAAAGAGGTGTTGTTGCATGCTTGTTGCGCTCCTTGTTCATCAGCGATTGTGGAATGGCTGGTGCAGCATGATATACGACCTACAATATTCTATTACAATCCGAACATCTTTCCGGTCGAAGAATATGAGATTCGCAAGCAGGAGAGCAAGCGTCATGCAGAGGGCTTGGGTATCACTTGGATAGATGGCGACTACAATCATGAACAATGGCGGCAAGATGTCTGTGGGCTGGAAGGTGAGCCAGAGCGCGGCCGTCGTTGCGAGCAATGCTTTACGCTTCGTCTGACTGTTGCTGCAAGAAAGGCTAAGGAATTGGGTATCAGATATTTCACGACAACACTCGCCTCCAGCCGTTGGAAGAGTCTGGAGCAAATAGAACGTGCCGGCCATCTGGCCGAGCAGACAATCAATGGAATCTCACAAAAGGGACAGTCCCCTTTGTGCGATTCAGTTACCTTTTGGGCCCAGAACTGGCGCAAGGGCGGGCTCTATGAAAGACGAAATCAATTGTTGAAAGAATTTGACTTTTATAATCAGCAGTACTGTGGGTGTGAGTATTCTTTTAGACAAAAGAACATAAGTACAAAAGACTAAGCAGTTAAAAATATGTTCTTATGTCCTTCTGTCTAAAAACTGAAAATAATCTGTCGAAAGCTTGCGAGTCTCGTTTTTTTGTTGTAATTTTGCGCCCCAAAATAAATAATGTACTTAATTAATATAGACTTATGTCCAACACTAACACTTACGTCGGTTCCAAAATCAAGGGACTCAGAGAGACGAAAAACCTCAGCATCGAGGAGGTGGCTGAGAGTACTGGTCTGTCGGTAGAGCAGATCAACAGCATTGAGAACGACCAGAATCTGCCCTCGTTAGGGCCGCTGATCAAGATAGCCCGGGCTCTGGGTGTGCGACTGGGTACCTTTATGGACGACAATGATGCCTTGGGTCCTGTGGTCTGTCGTGCTGAGGACCGTGAGAAAGACAGCAGCATCAGTTTTTCGAACGGTGCCACAGATGCTCGCAAGCACATGGAGTATCATCCTCTGGCCCAGCAGAAGGCTGGCCGTCACATGGAACCGTTCATCATCGACATCAACCCCGAGGAGAACGCTGACTATAAGCTCTCTGCCCATGAGGGCGAGGAGTTCATCTATGTGATGCAGGGTGAGGTGGAAGTAGAATACGGCAAGGAAAAGTATACGCTGAAGGAAGGCGACTCCATCTACTATGATTCCATCGTGAAGCACCATCTGCATGGCGCTCCTGGCAAGTCTGCCAAGATTCTCGCACTTATATACATTCCGTTCTAGACAGAAGAACGTTTTTTAGACAGAAGAACATAAGAACATAACTAAGAATGAGTGACGTGAAATTAGATATGGCAGGCAGGCCTCTGCCAGACAGAACATATCCTGCTGAGACGGGAAGTGCGGGCTATACACTCCATGAGCGCACCCTCGGTCAGTGGCTCGAGCACTGGGCAGAGACTACACCTGATAAAGAATACATTGTCTATAGCGACCGTGATCTGCGCTTCACGTGGAGTAAGTTCAATGAGCGAGTGGACAACCTCGCCAAGGGACTGATTGCCATCGGTGTGAAACGGGGTTCGAATGTTGGTATCTGGGCCACGAACGTGCCCGACTGGCTGACGTTCCTCTATGCCACAGCGAAGATAGGAGCCGTGTTGGTGACGGTCAATACGAACTACAAGCAGAGTGAGCTGGAGTACCTGTGCAAGGACTCTGACATGCACACCCTCTGTATCACCGATGGTACGTGGGACTGTAACTACGTCGACATGACCTATACGATGCTGCCCGAGCTCAAGAACTGTGAGCGCGGCCATCTGAACAGTGAGCGCTTCCCTTATATGAAGAACGTGGTGTTCATCGGTATGGAGAAGTATCGCGGTATGTTCAACACCGCCGAGTTGCTGCTCTTAGGTCAGAACGTGGAGGACGAGACCCTGTTGGAGATGAAGAGCAAGGTGACTTGTCACGATGTATGCAACATGCAGTACACCTCAGGAAC